>JBMYRY010000271.1:0-4536 GCA_049602795.1 Bradymonadia bacterium | reverse complement strand
TCGAGCAGGTTGCCCTCACCCATGAGAAAACTAATCGCAATGGGAATCTCGGATTCCCGAAGGCTTTTCCGATGTGCTTGATTTTTATTGGGCTCGTATACCCAAAGGTCATCGCCATTTGACACGAACACTTTAGTCTCAGGCTTACGATAGTCCCATCGCATTAGACCGGGTTTTTTCAAGAAGAGTCTTCCAGAGGATTTCTGCGTACGCTTATAGACGGCGTAGGTATAATTCTGGCTAAAGTGAGCCGTGATCGATCGGGCCGTCTTATAGAGGTGTTGTAATTTCATGATGACACAGACCGGGTCTGCGATTGCGCCGTCGGCATTCTGGCAGTTGGTTACTTGGGTATAGGTTTGCGTATAGATCGGCAGCGTCGCGGCTTTGTTGACCTCCGCCGGTGGCGATGCAGGTGTACGACTTTTTTTCTTTTCCCTTACCTTCGGAGCAGAGGTTTTCTTTTGCTCAATAGAAGGTTTTTCTACGGTGCTGCGCTGAGTCGTCGGCTCTTGAGCAACCTGTAGTTGCGCCAAACCGATTGAATGAATGAACCAAAGACTTGGGGCGATTAAGCTGAGCGTAGACATAAACATTAGGCGTCTCCTGGACCAGATAAATTGTGATTCGATCACTAGACGGGTGGCTAGGATGAACATTCAGTCAAACCTATATTCAATTTTTGTGCTCACAATGTCACAATAAATGAACCAGTTGAACTGAGTCGTTGAGAAACTTGTTCTCGGTTGCTTCTGTCAATGATAGATTTTCTGAGTATACGGGCACAATGAGATCCGTATCTTGCGGATACTTTGAGGAGAAAGAGTAGTTCACATGATTGATGACCCACGAAATATATATACCCAGCAGGTCGACATTAGTCATTGGCTTGATCAGATTGAGGTTGAGCAGTGTAGGTTAGTTGTTGTGGAAGGACCTGATGTCGGACGTCAGTTAACCGTCGATAAACCAATCGTTAGAATTGGCTCTAACGAAAAAAATGACCTTGTGTTGGGTGATAACACAGTCAGTCGGTTTCACTGTGAAATCCGGCGGGTTCGCGATGAGTATCTGTTCATCGATCGGCAGTCCACGAACGGGTGCTATATGGGAGATCTACGCCTCGTTGAAGGCTATCTTTATCCCAATTGTGAGATCCTGATCGGCAGTTCGCTTGTACGATTTGAGCCCCTTGTAGAGAGCATTGAAATCGTACCTAGTGAAGAGGGGCAATATGGAGATTTGATTGGTTCGTCTCACAAAATGCGCAAGATCTACGGGTTGTTGGATAAAGTAGCACCGAGTGAACTTTCCGTTGTGATTCAGGGACAAACGGGTACGGGTAAAGAGTTGGTGTCCAGAGCAATTCACCAGTTTTCGCGACGTAAATCCGGTCCACTGGTCATTTTTGATTGCTCCGCATTCCCTGAGAACCTGCTCGAATCAGAGTTGTTCGGACACGAAAAAGGAGCATTCTCGGGTGCGGTTAGAACCCACCGAGGTGTTTTTGAGCGAGCGGAGGGGGGCACGATATTTTTCGACGAGTTAGGAGAAATGTCCGTTAATCTTCAGCCCAAGTTTCTTCGAGCGCTCGAAAGTGGTGAGATTCGGCGTGTGGGTGGAGAGCGCACCATTAAGATTGATGCTCGGGTTGTCTCAGCGACCAATCGAAATTTATTGTCCATGGTGGAGGAAGGTACTTTCAGACAGGATCTGTATTACCGATTAGCGAAAGTAACCCTAGAACTTCCACCGCTGCGAGAGCGATTGGACGATTTACCCAGGCTTTGTGAACATTTTATTAATCAGCTAAAAAGTCGAGGCAGTACCCCAAGTCACGTTCGAGGCTTCAGCGCGGAGGCGTTGAATGTAATGAGTGCGTATGACTGGCCGGGTAATATTAGAGAGTTGAGAAATGTCGTTGAGCGCGCCGCTGCCTTCTGTGAGGGAGATCTCATTCAACCAGATGACCTCCCGAGCGATTTGTGCGCTCGACTGGGTATGGAGCAAAGCAATGTTGCAGTTCAGCGCCCGGCGGTCACACCTGGACTGGGATTAAAGGAAGCCAAGGAGATGATGGTTTCAAATTTTGAGCGCGACTATTTGGCTGGTCTGCTTAAGCAATACAATATGAACATCAGCCGGGTCGCTCGTGAAGCGGGGATCGATCGCCGTCACGTTTACAGATTGATGAAAAAGTACGACTTAGAGGAAACATCTGACTCTTAGAACGTGGACACCTTTCGGGTCGATGTCGCGATTTTGTTGTGGCATGCCTTGGCTTGGCTAACCTGGTTGCACGAAGACGTTGACACTTTTAATGAGTTTACATAAATTTCGCACTTACAGTAGATGCTGGGTCATTTGCCGATATAGCTCAGTTGGTAGAGCAGCTCATTCGTAACGAGCAGGTCGTCGGTTCAAGTCCGACTATCGGCTCCAACTCAGCATCTACTCTCATCATTTCAAGGTCTTGAGCACGTGTTAAGCTCGATACGTTTTGTAGGGGTATTTTTCGCGGTCGCTTTTTTTGGACTGATCTGCCCACTATGCACAATTTCCGCGCAAGTCTCTAACTCTCGGCAATCTGCCCACCGGATTGTCCTGGACCCTGGTCATGGGGGAGATAATAAAGGAGCACCGTGCGGTATACAGCATGATTGTTTTGAGAAAGACTTGACGCTTCCTATTGCGAAGAAGACAGAAAAACATCTCCGCAGCCTTGGAGCCGAAGTGTATATGACCCGTCGTTCTGACACGGCTGTTGGGATTTCTGACCGAGTTCAATTTGCCAACCAATTATCGGCGGATGTTCTGGTGAGTATTCATTTGAATGCCTCCGAGACAGTCGGTCCGAGTGGCTTTATGACCTTTGCGTTATCCGAGAAAGGTTTAGGTGAGGCGGAGGCTCGATTGATGAAATTTGAGTCGTTGGCACCGGTATCTCTCAAGCGTTCGACTCAGCAACGTTATCGGTCGACTGACCTAGAAGATCTTCTCTTTGATCTAACGATCAATCGTGGACAGATTGAGTCTGTTCGACTTGCCGATGCCATTCAGAAGGGTCTCAGCCGGGCCTCTCCTTTTCCTAACAAGGGGATTCGTCAGGCACCGTTTCACGTTTTGATGGGTGCAGCAATGCCCGCTGTGGTCTGCGAGCTGGGGTTTCTAAATCATCCTGAGGAAGGCGGGTTTTTGCGCAGTGAAATGGGTCAAGATGCGCTTGCCAAAGCTCTTGCAGAAGGGATCATATCGTATCTTAATGAAGGCAATAAAGAATGAGAAAGGTAGATACAGATGGCTGAGCGGATTGACGGACGAGCGAATGGAGACCTTCGGAGGATTGAAGGCATAACGGATTTTCAAACCGCGCCCGAAGGGAGCGTATATTTGAAGTGGGGTCAGACCCACGTCATTTGTTCTGCCATCGTTGAAGAGCGAGTGCCAAAGCATCGCTTGGACAGTGGTGGAGGTTGGCTCACGGCCGAATATAATATGCTGCCGGGAAGCGGCAGTGGACGGATTAATCGCTCAAGAAGCCGACTACCCGGTCGGACCGCAGAAATTCAACGGTTGATTGGACGTAGCCTTAGAGCTGTTGTTGATCTTGATAAACTCCCACCGATTACGGTGACCGTTGATTGTGACGTCGTCAACGCTGATGGCGGTACTCGATGTGCTTCCATCACCGGGGCATATATCGCTTTGGTGATGGCATTTGAGAGGTATCAGACGACGTCAGGTCTTAAGTTGCCCCCCATTCAGCCGTTGAGTGCTGTGAGTGTTGGCGTGGTCGACGGTCAAGTTATCACTGACCTTTGCTACACAGAAGATTCAACTGCACACGTTGACATGAATGTCGTTGCAACTGACTGCGGGGTTGTCGAGGTTCAGGGGACCGGTGAATCCGGTCCATTCAGTCGAGAACAGCTAAATGAGCTTATCGATGCGGGCATCGATGCGTGTGTGCGCATTCAGGCATTTCAACACGGACTACTCGCCCAGTGGCGTAAAACGCATAGCGTCTAAACTTTTTGGGGAATCGTATGACTCAGCCGTTACTCATTGCTACTCAAAACTCCCATAAGCTTGAGGAGTTTAGACAACTCTGGCCAGGATGCCCTCTGGCTGATTTGTCCATGTATCCCTCGTTTGTGATGCCGCCGGAAACAGGGGATACCTTTCTTGCGAATTCGGCTATAAAATCAAAAGCCGTCCATGAATTTACGGGCTCCATTACGCTTGCCGATGACAGCGGTTTGGTTGTGGATGCGCTCGATGGAGCGCCGGGCATACGGTCGGCTCGATATGTACCCGGTAGTGATCGAGATCGTTACCTTGCACTGCTGACCGCGATGGAGAATAAACCAGAGCGTACTGCTCGTTTCGTGGCATGTCTCTCCATCATCGGTTTACCCAAAGATATCGAATTGCCCGCAAAGGTTTTTCGAGAAAAAGATGTGGTTTATACGTTTGGAGAGGTTCTCGGTTCGATTACCTATGAGCCTCGTGGTGAGAATGGATTTGGATACGATC
>JBMYRY010000270.1:0-4599 GCA_049602795.1 Bradymonadia bacterium | reverse complement strand
ACCGCCATCGGATGTAGTTGTTTGCGGGACGATTAATGGCACTCGCTGTGCGTTCTTACCGCGACATGGAAAAGGTCATGTGTTGACCCCGAGCGAAGTGAATTACCGGGCGAATGTTTGGGCCTTGAAGAGTCTTGGCGTTAAAGCGATTTTGTCGGTCTCTGCTGTGGGATCTCTAAGAGAGAAAATTGAACCGGGTCATCTCGTATGCCCTGACCAGTTTATTGACCGCACTAGGGGTCGAGCATCTACGTTCTTCGGCGACGGGGTTGTTGGACATGTTCAGTTTGGAGAGCCAATCGAAGAAGCATTTCGACAAATTGTACTTTCGGTCGCTCGACAAGGCGAAGCTGTCGTTCATGACGGTGGTTGCTACGTATGCATTGAGGGACCAACATTCTCAACTAAAGCTGAGAGTAATCTCTTTCGGTCATGGGGAGGAGATATTGTAGGGATGACGAATCTACCTGAAGCTCGTCTTGCTCGTGAGGCGGAGATTGGCTATGCGACTCTCGGACTCTCCACCGACTACGATTGTTGGCGAGACGGTCACGATGAGGTGAGTGTGGAAGCGGTGATTGCCATTATTCAGCAAAACGTGAAGGTGGCTCAGAATATCATACGCGGCGTTTGTGAGTCGTTGAGTGACATGGGAACATTCGATTGGCCGGCCCACCATGCATTGGGTAATGGCTCGGCAATTATCACTGACCGTTCGTTAATTAGTGAAGAGGCACGAACGCGTTTGCAAGTGGTTATGGGTCAATATCTTTAAGAAAGGACCATTGAGGGTTGAGGGATTCGTTTTTTATCGCGTATCGGATGACCTTGCCCTCCCAGTCTGGTATATCAAAGGCAGCGAGGTGTTTGGAGGAGCTTCATGTTGCGTATTAAAGTCATTGTTTCGATTGCATTGGCATTCGCGCTTACTGCTGGTCTAGTTTATATTAACGAATCTCGGACGGTGACTTCGGTAACCGAGTCTGAAGTGTCTGCTAGACTTGAACAAGCGCAAACCGCCTTGGAGCAACGGCGAAGTTTGCGGAACTTTTCCGTTCTAGAAAGGGCAAAGACGATTGCTCGAATTCCGGCGTTTTCCTCTGAACTTCTAAGGCTTAAAAGCAAGGTTGAGGTTGAGCCGAACAGTGATGAGCAAGCTGCTGTAGCGGCGCTCGAAAAGCAGCTTGTGGATGTTCATGAGGCGCTTGAGCGAGAATTGGCGGCTACGATTGCTCGATACAAGAGCCTGTCTGAGGTGAGAGATAGGGGGCGTCTCGAGCATCGAATCAAGGGGATTCCTGACTATGTCGCTGTCGTTGATGAAACAGGGCGCGTGCTCGCTGAGAAGGGCACCTATGTTGACAAGTGGGATAGAATCGAAAAGCGCGTTCTTTCAGTTGTAACGAACCCAAAGAATGAAGCGGCGCTTGACGTGTGGTTTATGGGAGATACCCCTTTGACCGTGGGACTCGCGCCTATCGTATCCGAGAATGGGATCATCGGTGGCATTGTGGTGGGACAAAGTCTCAACAACGAAACCAAGATGGACCGTGATGCACTCGGCATTGATGTCGTCTTGCGTGTCAGTGGCAAGAATACCAAAGGAGAAACAAGGGAATTCATTCGAACGACAGTAACGAATGGAATGACAGACTCCGTGGAAAAGTTTATTGGCAGTACCGATCTTGGCGGGACGGGTAACGTACGACGAGCAAAGATTGGCAACGGACGACAAACACGAACCGTTGCGTATCAGCCTATGTCAGGCGTATTTCTATCTGCAGAGATGGTTATCGGTGCTGTGATGCATACCGAGGATATTGTTCGCCAAGCGAATGAGTCCCACTCGATGATCTTTGTTGGCAGTTTTTTTGGCGCGCTCTTAGCGATTGGGCTCTGCCTCGTTATTCTAGCGAATTTCTTCAAGCCGATTGAGGCGCTTGACCAGGGTATTCTTGAGTTGTTGAATGGCAACCTCGACTTCTGGTTTGATCCGGACTCCGAGGAGATGACGTCACGGATGTCTCAGAACCTGAACATTTTAGTCTGCCAACTATCCGGTCGTCCACTCCCTCCAGAAGAAGATTCAGTTGGCGCGGCGGACTGGGCTAATGACCAACTCTTCGTCGAGGACATGAACATTGAAGAGTTTGCCGCCTCGAATACTCAACTGCCGACCGGTGACTCTCCGAGCGGCACATTCTCTCTTGCAATGCTTCGGGTTCTTAGGGATCCGGACGACGTCTATTTACGAAAGACCTTTAGTGATTACGTAGAGGCTCTTGAGAAGTCTGGACAACCTCGGAGAGGCCTGACGTTTCAAATCTTTGAGGCAGAGCTTAATAAGAAGGCGACGCTCATCAAAGAACGCTTCAATTGCAAAGAATTACGCTTCATTGTTGAAGTTGAGAATGGGCGAGCCTCGTTGAGACCAGTGCCAGTCGGCTAGCGGTATACCTAGCAACGTAAGGAGAAAAGGGTGGAGGTAGGCAACGCGAAGCATGTAGGAGTGATCGGCTTTGGGGTCATGACCAGTGCAATGATAAAGCGCTGGTTGGCGACGGGCTTTGTGCACCGGTCAATGCTTACACTGTCGACGCGAAGCCGAAAAAGCTCTGCTGCAACCGCCTTAAACTTGACGTGTTCTACCAACGAGAGCGTTGTCGATGAGTCGGAGATCATCATCCTCGGTATAAAGCCGCACCAGTTGGCGGAAGTGACCCGGTCCCTCTCATTCAGGTCTGATCAGGTTGTGCTGACGGTACTCGCCGGTACGCCTCTTGAGAGTGTATGCGATGCCGTGTCGCCTGCTCGGGTTGTTCGCTGTATGCCAAACCTTGCTGTTGAATTAGGCAAAGGTATTGTCGCTGAGATGGGCGTGAACAACTTGCCTAGGGAACAAAGTAGTTGGGTCGCGCAGGCATTTGGTGACCTGGGCACCGTGGTTTCTCTTAACGATGAATCTCAGTTTGACGGGATTACTGCACTCGCTGGTTCAGCACCAGCATTCTGCTTTGTGCTCGCTCAAGCATTGGCCGATGCGGGGGTGTTGCAGGGGTTAACTCGAGCACAGAGTGAGACCCTAGCTGCCCGAGTCCTAGAGGGGGCTGGGGCTTTGATTTCCCATAGCAAAGTGCCCCCTGAAACCCTTAAAGACAGGGTCGCATCTCCAAAAGGTACGACAATTTCTGGACTTCGCGCGCTTGAAGCGCGAGGCTTTAGGTCAGCGATCATTGAAGCCGTGGCAGCAAGTGCTGCGCGTTCAGAACAGCTTTCGAAAGGATGAGCACGTATGAAAATCACCCCAATTGAGATCGAGAGACATCAATTTCAGCGTGTGTTTCGAGGGTGCGATCCCGTCGAAGTGAAAGCATTTCTGAGTCAGGTGGCTAGACAGATTGAAGATTTAGTTCGAGAAAATCAGGTCCTGAAGGAGACACATGTTCGTCTGAATGACGAGTTGAGTGAGCTCCGTGGTCACGAGGCACAATTGCGCAATGCACTTGCGTCAGCGGGACGTGTGACCGATGAAATGAAAGAGGCAGCCCAGAAGGAAGCTCAACTCATTACGGCAGAGGCGACCCTAGAAGCGGAAAAAATTGTGGCGAATGCGCGTTCGGACCTCAGTCGCCTCACGGAAGAGAATCGCGGTCTACACCTTCAGCGAAGTCGGTTGTTGAGTGAACTCAAAACGATCATCGATAGCCATCGCCGCCTTGTGGAAACTCAGGAAGAACTTGAGCGGCAAGCGCTCTCTCAAAAATCAAACCAGTCAGGGCCCAGTTTAATTCGTCGGGTGTGACACTCGTCTTTCGGGAGGACGATGCGCTTTGGCTTCGAGTGTGGTTTAAGTCCAATGCGAAGCAAAATTCGTCTTCGGGTCCACACGACGAGCATTTAGAAAATTCGCGAGGCTCTTCTGCAATGAATAGGGCTGCGAATTCCGTCCTGATTCAATTCTTGGTGAAATCGCTAGACTTGCCAAAAGGAAATGTGTGTTTACGCTCTTGAGAGAGGTGCGAGCAGAAGGTGTTCTGCATAACCGACTCAAGCAAAGAGAGGGTAAAACAATGGTGGTTAGCGTGGGGCGATGGATCGCAACTCTCATCTTTATTATGTGCAGTTGTCTACCGTGTTTTGTCGGCGCCACGGTACAAATTGAGTCAGAGGTACCTCGACTGCGAACCGCGCTTGAGGGAGTGGTATCTCGATTTCAAACCGATGTTGACCAGCATTTCTCGTTTGTACAGTGGCACGGAGTGTCGGTGTATGGGGTTGAGAATCAAAAGTCTTTAGAACAAAAGCGTCTTGCACTTGGGCTAGGGAAACCGCCGACTTGGGCGTTCGGAGTCTGTTATCCCGCATCGAAAGTGATCATCATCAGGCTTGATGGGGCAATGGAGGAGATTGAGCGAACGCTCGTTCATGAGTTAGTTCACCTCATTTTTGGGGTTGGCTTTAGTTCGTCAGAAGTTCCATCCTGGTTTAGCGAGGGTGTAGCTCAAATGTTTGAACAGGGATTGACCACCGAGCGCCGAGATACGTTAAATCAAGTGAGAACACGTGGACCGCCCATCGCTTTAGAAGACTTAACGCATC
>JBMYRY010000269.1:0-4609 GCA_049602795.1 Bradymonadia bacterium | reverse complement strand
AATCTACGGTGGTGCTAGCGCACGCCCATTCAAAACACATCACAACACGATGGACATGGAATTATTCATGCGTGTGGCCCCTGAATTGAACCTTAAACGACTCGTAGTCGGCGGTCTTCATCGAGTATACGAAATTAATCGCTGCTTTCGAAATGAGGGCGTGTCAACTCAGCATAATCCAGAATTCACAATGCTAGAGTTCTACCAGGCCTTCGCCACATACGAAGATTTGATGTCACTGACAGAGACCATGCTTTCGGAGTTGTGTATCCATCTTCATGGTACCGACGAGATCACCTTTGATGAAAAACCGCTCTCCTTCAAAGCCCCGTTCCGACGACTGTCGGTCTATGATGGGCTTGTTGAATATGCAGGCGTGAAACGAGAGGACATTCATAACCGAGAGGCATTGCTCAAGGCGGCTCAAACACTCGGCATCAAAAAGGCAGAACAACTCGGATTAGGTTATCTCCAAATGGAGGTTTTTGAAACGGCCGCAGAACCGCATATGTGGCATCCCACATTCGTCGTTGACTTCCCTACGGAAGTGTCCCCTTTGTCACGTCGCAAAAACGATGATCCTACGCTGGTTGACCGCTTTGAGCTGTATGTAGCGGGTCGGGAACTTGCGAATGCCTTTAGCGAATTAAACGACCCAGTTGACCAACATGGCCGGTTTGCTGCTCAAGTGGCACAGCGTGAAGCCGGCGACGACGAAGCACATCCAATGGACGAAGATTATATTCGAGCACTTGAATACGGACTTCCTCCAACGGCGGGACAAGGTATTGGCATCGACCGCCTTGTCATGTTCATGACCGACAGTCAGTCTATTCGCGAAGTCATTTTCTTCCCACTACTGCGACCTGAAAGTACGTCTCCTTGAATCATTCCGGCTACGAACGACTTGTTGGATGGCGTTATTTATTCCGCCGTCGCAAACAGCCAAAAACCCTCTATCTTGGCATCGCTTTGCTCATAGTAGCCAGCCTATTAGCCTTGCTAGGTTATCATTTAGAAGAAAGCTCCGGCCGTACGGTATCGGTGTTTGGTACATTCACAATTGGCCGAAGCTTAATGGCAGGCGGAGCCGGACTCTTCGCTTTGGCGCTTGCAACCGTTCTCTTTGGCATCCTTAATCGCTCAATGACACTCTTTACCGCTTTCAGCACATTCATGGTTGCGATCGGTGTATCCGAGGTCATTTTAGTCCTGGCTATTATGAACGGACTCCATGAGGACCTCGCGGAGAAAATTGTTGCCACTAAAGCTCACATTGTCATTACACGAAGCGAGCCTGCAGGCGTCATCGAGGACTACCAGACCCTCACCAAAAGGATTAAACAAGTCGAAGGCGTAGCGGGTGCTACCCCCTTACTCGATACGGAAGTCATGCTCAATTCTCTGATCAACAGAGCCCCCGCGAAGATGGTAGGCGTGAACTGGCGCTTACTTGGAGAGTCCAGTCAAATCCCCAGCCAAATCGACGAGGGCTGCCTGAATGCAATTGAAGAACGTGGTGCCCGATGCACACCGCATTTGGCAAAACTTATTCAAGGAGAGGCGCCAACCGGCACGCCAGCGACACCAGTAACGCAAGAAGAGAAGCCACGCCCCCCGCCTTCTGACCGTTCGGGGATGATGGCGTTTCCAACACCAGTAGATCAACGACTATCTCAGCCCGCCAACATTGTCATCGGCTCAGAGATGAGGCGAAATCTATCGGTACAAATGGGAGAAGTGCTCACGGCTATTTCCCCCTTTGGAGAGCTTGGACCAACGGGACCGATTCCCAAAAAACAAACATTCAAAGTCGTCGGATGGTTCTCTTCTGGCATGCTCGAATACGACAGCCACATGCTCTACGTTGATCTCAAAGAGGCTCAACGGTTTATGGGAATGGCGGATATTGTAAATCAGATCCAAGTGAAAGCGTCAGACATCAATCGCTCAGATGCCATTGCATCTCAGTTGCAGAAGATCCTTGGGCACGACTTTGAAGTGACGGATTGGCGGCAGAGAGACCAACGCTTATTCAGCGCCTTACAGCTTGAAAAAATCGCCATGTTCATCGTGCTGGGAATCAACATTGTTCTTGCCGCCTTTTCGATTGTTAGTACGTTGGTCATGACCATCTTAGAGCGTCGAAAGGAAGTCGCGATATTTTCGGCTATGGGAGCAACTCATGCCTCGATCTTTAGGATCTTCTTGACCCAGGGCGCTTACATCGGCTTAATCGGTGCGTCACTTGGTGCCGTGATCGGTGGTGGACTCTCTTTGGGGCTTGCAAAACTAGGCTTGCCCCTCAACCAAGAAGTTTACTACATCTCAGCGGTCCCTGTATCGATTGAGCTATTGGATGTAATCACCATCGTCGGAGTTGCGCTCTTGGTCAGTATCCTATCAACGGTCTATCCTGCGCGGCTGGCTGCACGTATCAACACTGTCGAAGGACTGGGTGCATAAATGTCTTCGATCCTTTTGACGGCCACCGACGTCTCAAAGACCTTTCCCCATGAGGGCAAGAGTATCCCCGTTCTGGATGGGCTAAACCTAACGGTGAATGAACGCGAAAGTGTGGCGATAATAGGTGCCTCTGGAGCCGGTAAGAGTACACTCTTGCACCTTCTCGGTGCACTAGACGAACCCGATTCAGGCACAATCATCTTCCGTGGCACTGACATCCATGCATTATCGGCAAGCGAGAGAGCAAAATTTAGGAACGAATCGATTGGATTCATGTTCCAGTTTCATCATCTACTACCGGAGTTCTCGGCGCTTGAGAATGTGATAATGCCGCTACTCATTGGTGGGTGTGACCGGAAAGAAGCCATCGAGCAGGGACAGCATTGGCTCGATCGTGTAGGACTCGCTGCGCGCTTCGAGCATCGACCATCTGAGTTGAGCGGCGGTGAACAGCAGCGAGTGGCTTTAGCACGAGCATTGATCAAGAAACCACGCCTACTTCTTGCCGATGAGCCAACGGGTAATCTCGACCACGACACAGGCGCTCGGATCCACAGCCTCTTCGACGAATTGAGTCAAGACGCTGGGACGTCGATGATCATCGTTACTCACAACCACGAATTAGCTCAACGTCAATCGCGTTCGTTGCGCCTTCAAAATCGGACGCTCGAAGAGGTAGACCAAGCATGAGGAAAACGCTCTTGGGCATCATGCTAGCCCTCTTGTCCCTATTCACGCCAGCGTTTGCGGCGCCAGACTTAAAGGTCGATGCCATCATCGTTGAGGGTAATGTCCGAAGTGGTGAACAGGCGATCTTGCGAGTAATGCGAACGGCGATCAACAAGCCCATTATCCCAACGACACTGTCCGAGGATATAAAGCGAATTTATCGGCTAGGCTTTTACGCTGATATTCAGATGGAGTTGCGAGTAAAGAACCAAAAGCTAACCCTGGTCGTTAGAGTCGAAGAAAAGCCGTCTATCCGTAAGATTGTCTACGAAAATAATGATGCCCTCTCAGAAGAAGAGCTGAAGGAAGTCGTGGACATTCGACAGTATGCTGCCCTGAGTCCTACCAAGTTGACTCAGGCGGCCGAAAACATCAAAGACCTCTACGTTGAGAAAGGCTACTTTCTCGCTGAAGTCAATTGGCGACTGACAAAGGTTGAAAACAACCAGGTCGATGTCACCTTCGATATAACCGAGAAGGAAGAAGTCTCTGTTGCGAGAATCGATATTATTGACAAAAGTAATGACCCCGATGCGGATGCTCAAAACCCGATCAATGCCACCTACATAAAAAATCGTCTAGAGACTCGTGAAGGCGGTTTGCTTGTCGGCATCTTTGGAGGGGGGACGTTTAAGGCGGATGCATTCGAGCGTGATGTCACCCGAATCGGTCACTTCTACTGGGACAGAGGGTATATCAAAGCAAAAGTCGGTTCGCCGAAAGTAGAACTGTCTGCAGACCGACGTGAAATTTACATAACCATTCCCGTCCTTCGCGGCAAACGATTCAAGACCGGTGCGCTGGACATCACCGGCGATCTTCTGCGTGAGAAACCGGAACTCATGGAAAAAGTAAAACTGAAAACCGATGAATGGTTTTCCACCGGTTTGCTCCGGAAGTCCATCGAGAACATTGGGCGAATCTACAAAGATGAAGGGTATGCCTATGTCAACATTACGCCCAACACGGCAATAGATGACAAGTCTCGCGCCGTCAATGTCACATTTAACATCGTCAAAGGAGAAAAGGTTCGAATTGAACGGATCGACATTGTGGGGAATGAGCGAACCCGCGACAAAGTGATTCGTCGAGAACTGAGGCTATATGAAGGCGAATATTACTCCACGACGGGCCTCGAGCGAAGCCAAAGACTGATCAATCGGTTGGGATATTTTGAACCAGGAAGTGTGCGTATTCAAACCCGAAGAGGCTCATCACCGAATACAATGCATTTGGTCATTGAAGTGAAAGAAAAGCCCACGGGGTCCTTCCAAGTTGGTGCAGGTTTCTCGACGGTGGAAAACTTCGTCGGTCAAGCTCAAATTTCCCAGAACAATCTTTTCGGTCGAGGACAGACATTAAGCTTTCAAGGCAACTTCTCATCGCTGCGAAGCATTGCCAACATTCGCTTCTA
>JBMYRY010000268.1:0-4646 GCA_049602795.1 Bradymonadia bacterium | reverse complement strand
CTCCGCCGGCGCACCTTGGGTGTTTAGCCTAATCGATTACGGGTCCGAGTGCTGCTGGCGCAGTGGAAACATCTAAGTTGGGGATTTTACCAAATCGCGCTCTGTATGCTTCTTTGATGAGAGTTGCAGCACCGTCCACACCATTTGTGCCAGAGTTGACTACAACATCATAATGGCTACTCTGAGTTACATCCTCGGCATAATGACGACGAATAAAGGTCCGCCGTTCGTTCTCAATACGCTCAATTTCACGAAGCGCCTCGTCGCGGGACAAATTTTGGGTTGATGCAATATGGCTTACCTTCTGTTCTTCCGTTGCCACAATGCGAACGTGTAGCGCTCGATCTCCGGGCAAGACGAATTGAGTCCCACGTCCAATAAAGACAGCTGCTCCGTGGGCAGATACAGTCGTAACGATCCTCATCAACTCACGCAGGTAATCGCCCACAGAAAATGATTCATTTCTTAACAATGCATCGAGAAAGACGTCCACGGCATTACGTGTGTGTTCGTCGAGCGAGTCAAGAAGTTGTGCATCAAGACCGGTCTTTTCAGACACCGCGTTCACGATCTCCTGATCCCAGAAGCCGAACCCAAGCGAGCTCGCAACAGCACGACCAATCGCCAGCCCTCGTGCACCGTATTCTCTTGAAATTGTAATGCTCGGCCAAATGATCGAAGATTCTGCCGACTGGCTTCGTCGCTTCTTTTCTTTCTCCCAACGCCTGACCTGGCGTTCAACAATGGACTCTATCCCGCTTATCTTTTCCATCAGCGACTCTCCCTTAATCCGGACCTCTTTGGATCAAACAACGGACGTTGATACGAATCAATGCTTTTACACACTCAAACGCAAAAAACATGGTTTTGGTTCCCTAATTAAATTCGAATCTAGCTTCCAACCGACAAGAGAGCCCGTCAAAACTTGGACAAATCGGTAGAATAAAGTGAGCTCATTGATAGGAAAATCTTGTTGTCCTGGTGACGAACAAGGGGCGCCCGAGTGCATCAGCATAGGCATGTGAGCAAGATGTCGTTGAAGAGTAGAAGTCGCTAACTAAGGGTTGCAGACGAGTGGGTGTTTAATGTGAATGTTCTTTGGATTTGTTCGCTCCAGGCATCGCGAGCAACTCTGCGACATTCGCAAATACCAGCACGAGAATGATGCCAATGGTCAGCGCAAGCAATCCGATAAGCCAACCGCCATCAGTCTTTACGAAAGGAAAAATTGAGCCAAAAACCTCTTCTGCAAAGAAGGCGTAGACCGTCACTACTATCACCGACAGCAACCAAAACAATGGCATAATCAACTCCTCTAATTCGGACCAGCGGTCCGTTCTCTTAACATCTACCTGATGCATGTGGTTCTACAACGTCGCATCAAAATAATCCAATATAAAACCAATTGTGACAATGAACTGCACTCAAGTTCACGTAAACTTCACGCACACGAAACTTCTGCTTGAATTTACCAGCGCCCTAAGCTTTGCTGACCCCTGTTGGGATACGAGCGCATCGGGGGCGAAGGCATGAAGAAATCTCCACACGCAAATCAACTCATCTTACGCCAAATTAAGGCGCAACATTTGGAAGAAGAGCAGGTCGAGGCTAAACGTTCGGTGATTGACGAACCTCGACCTCAAAAGGTCATCACTCCAACCGACGGGTTACTCCCCCAGTCTCAGCATTACCTCGATCGGCTGTACGAGAACGATCGAATGGCTCGCGAGAAAAAGCCCGGTCTCTTCGACCACCTTCGTTCGGTGGGTCCCTGGATGACGAGCATTGACCAGATACCTTTGAGTGTGTTGGACGGCATGAGCCAAACTGCAACTCTGACGCACGGATTCAGTGCAGAGCCAGTGGTGCGCGCATTCATGGATGGCAAATTTAGCACCGATGCTCTGACCTCTCACGATACGAACATCTCCACTTGCCCTCAGGTGGAGGCATATGCCAGCAACCTGGTCAACCGTGTCCCGCATCTTGATCACGTGAGCTTTACGAATAGTGGTGCCGAGGCGAATGAAAAGGCGTTTTCATTATGTAGACCCGCAAGCCGCTACCCAAATGCCAAGCGAGTGCTCGGATTTAAGGGGAGTTTTCATGGTCGCACACTCTTAGCTCTTCAAACGACATGGAATCCAGTCAAGAGAGCACCTTTTGAATTACCGAGCTACCTCTCTGTCTTCGTCGATTTCCCTTTATCAGATCCAACCGCTCCTGAGGAGGTCAATTGGCCAAGCGGGCTGACTGAGGCACTCACGAATGAAACCGATGCAAAAATCGCGTTGACTCAGCTTAAGGGAACCGACACCGCACTATTCGACTTAGAACTAGAAAGCCTCATCCAAGTTGTTGATGCCGCCCGGAGTGGAGACGTATTCGCGGCAATCATCGAACCCATGCAGAGCGAAGGAGGCGACCGATATGCAACAGCCCGATTTTACCGTTCGCTACGACTGCTGACACGCTCGCTTGGGCTACCTCTCATTTTTGATGAAGTTCAAACGGGCTTTGGTCTAGGAGGCCCCTTTGACTGGAGTTCACAATTCGAACTCGTCGACGCCCGGGGCAATCCCGACAGCCCAGATGCATTGACCTACGCGAAACGAGCACAGGTGGGGGTCTGCATTTCTCGATTTGAGGATCCCGAACCAACATCTGCTCACATCGCCTCGATGATTCGAGCAAATATTACCACGTCTCATATGGATTTTGGGCCGACAGCCCAATGGATGTCGGACCAGATCACGCCTCGGCTACAATCACTCGCCGAGCGTTTTCCATCTCTGGTTAATAGACCCAGAAATCAAGGCTTCGCCTTTGCTTTTGATCTCCCTACCCCAAAGCATCTTATGGCTTACCTGGGACAACGCTTTTGGCGCGGGGCAGTGGTCTTTGGCGCCGGAACTCAAACGGTCAGATATCGCCTATCGCATGCCTTTGAACTCAAGCATATTGAGAAACTTTTCCAAACGATCGAGGCCTCCTTAAGCCATCTGGCAGAATTCGGCGAAACTGCGTCTACTGAATGGAAAAATGCGCCCAACTCTCAGAAACCCTCGACTCCAAACATCCGAATCCGTCAACTATATCAACAAGATCTTGAAACTGCGCTACCGCAGTTATTAGCCATCGAATCGAAAACATACGAACCAGCCAGACAAGACACGGCTGAAACACTCAGTGCCGGGTTCACCACTAATGGCGTGGCCGTGGTTGCCGAAATAGAATCGGACGCGGGCTGGTCAATCATAGGATCGGCTCTCGCTGGACCTATCGAAGCATTTCCTGACTTGGACGGTCCCAAGCAAGATCGACACTTCGGCGCACATAACACAGCCTATTCAATCGCACTCACCCTCGACCCTCAATACCAAGGTCTAGGTCTGGGACGCGCACTAAAACAGGCACAACTACAGGCAGCTAGAGCACTCAAGAACGCCGACGGCACACCGAGATATCATGCCATGGTCGGGCGAAATCGAGTGGGACTCACCGATTCAATGGGACACCTGAATGATAGCTTCGGTGCCTACACTAAGACCGTCTATGAACATCAATACGGGACAGACGCAGGTACCGCTCGCTATTACAGCATTCCACTCCATGGGTTCGTACCATCACAAGCACCTGTTGCTGACTCGCGAATTCACTGGTCCAATGGGATATCGTCGGTCTTTTCCCGCGCCCCACTCAGCCTTCAAGCACGGTTGGAGAATGGCACGTTGTTCGGTCCAACTGTCAATAAGGTGACCATCTGTAATTACGTCACGCCATCCGTTGTGCGCGCCGTTGAATGGGCCGGTTCGCTCACCCCGGATTTACCGCACATTTATTTATCATCCGGCAGGGACGAACTGATGGACAAATCCGTTAGACTGCTTCGATACCAACGTAAGAATGCGGAAACGTGTCTCTCATTCGAGGGCTGCTATGTCGGACACACCTCGGCGACAGCGCGCTCAATTTCGTGCAATAGCGTCCATCAACAGGGCGCCTCGATCTTTGACTGGCCGCAGTGTCCGCATCCGAGCGTTGATCTGGAAGCAAGTCTCACCGCCCTCGACACCGCGGTCGCCAAAGCTGGCGGCGCAGATAAAGTGCTCGGTCTATTTGTCGAACCCATTGGCGAGCGTAGCGGTCTGGTAATTGATCAAGCAATAGCGAGCCAACTCAACAACTGGTCTGAGCGCCATGGTATTCCCATCGTAGTCATCGATAGCGCGAGTGCCTACCACCGATGTTACGAGACATATTTTGCCTACCAAGCCATTGGATTGAAGCCCGACCTTGTAGCGTGGTGGCCGGGTGGTCAAACAGGCTTTCTGCACACCAGTTCATCCCTCTTTATCGCTAAACCTCTGATGATGGTCTCTACCTGGGATGGCGACGAATTGAGCATGATTCGATTTCATCATCATTCCATGGCGATGTTAGATGATCAAAGAGAACACTGGCTGTCACAACATCAATACATCTTTGATGAACTCGAGGCGCTCGGACTCTCACTTCTAGGACTCGGGTCATACCGTCTTCTCAAGGGCGGTTCCGCCGCCGCACAATTCTGCTCAGCCTGCCGTGAGGATGGTCTGGAACTAAAGACTTTTGCCAACGGAAATATCTGCTTGGCGCTCCCTTAC
>JBMYRY010000267.1:0-4698 GCA_049602795.1 Bradymonadia bacterium | reverse complement strand
TCGGCAAATTGAGGCTGCGCGTATTGCCATGACTCGACACGTTAAGCGTGTTGGTAAGATCTGGATTCGTGTTTTCCCAGACAAACCAATCACCAAGAAGCCTGCCGAAACTCGAATGGGTAAAGGTAAGGGCGGTGTAGAACTTTGGGTTGCCGTTGTGAAGCGTGGTCGCGTGCTCTACGAGATGGAGGGCGTGTCCGAGGAATTGGCTCGCGAGGCATTGCGCTTAGCGGCGCGTAAGCTGCCAATTAAAACGCGATTTTTGCGTCGAGGAGAATAAGAAATGAAGGCTAGTGAGCTTCGAGAAAAATCCGTAGCGGAGTTGCGGGAGATGAGCGACGCAGAGCGTAAGGCCCTGTTTGACCTTCGATTCCAACATTATACGGGTCAGCTGATGGACACGGCGTCACTGTCTCGCACACGACGCAATATCGCACGACTTGAAACTGTAATTCGTGAGCTTGAGCTTGCGCAGAGCGCGCAGTAGGCACCGGAGAATATACGATGAGTGAAGCACAAGAAACAACTGTTAGGCGTCGAAAGACCCTTTCGGGCTTGGTCGTAAGCGACAAGATGGATAAGACCATTGTTGTTCAAATCGACCGAATGGTAATGCATCCGACGTACAAAAAGTTCGTGAAGCAGCGCGTGACGTATAAGGCACATGACGAGCAAAACGATGCGAAGGTTGGAGATACGGTTTTGATTGAGGAGTGTCGTCCACTCAGCAAGCAGAAGCGTTGGCGGATGAAGTCGGTTACAACCCGCGCGGCGTAGCGTTGTTTGTAATTCGTAAGCGGAAACGGAGAATACGATGATTCAGATGCAGACAGTTCTGACGGCGGCAGACAACTCGGGCGCGAAGCGTATGATGTGTATCAAAGTGCTTGGCGGGTCGAAGCGTAAATATGCCTCGGTTGGTGATGTGATTGTAGTAGCTGTGAAAGAGGCATTGCCTCAATCACGTGTTAAGAAGGGTGATGTAAAGCGGGCTGTTGTTGTGCGTACTCGTAAAGAGATCAAGCGTGCAGATGGCTCTTACATCAAGTTTGATGTGAATTCGGCTGTGATTATCAATGACGCGAATGAGCCAGTAGGCACGCGTATTTTTGGTCCAGTGGCTCGTGAGCTACGTGCGAAGAAATTCATGAAGATTGTGTCGCTGGCACCAGAAGTACTCTAGGTCGGCGGAGGACAAAACAATGCATGTCAAAAATGGTGACAAAGTACAAGTAATGGCAGGTCGTGAACGCGGCCGTACCGGCACTGTGAAGCGAATCGACAAGAAGCGAAATCGCGTGACTGTCGATGGTCTCAACATGGTGAAGCGCCACAAGCGCGCCGGAGCTGCTGATGCAGAGAGTGGGATCATCGAGAAAGAGGCGTTTATTGACGCATCGAATGTTCTGCTTTTCTCAGAGAAGCTCGAGCGTGGTGTTCGAACCAGTGTTCGTTATGTCGGTGATTCAGGCAATCACTTTGAAAGTCGTGCGGATGCTGTTGCAAGCTTTGCTGATGCACCTGCCACGGTTAAAAAAGTACGCATTTGCGTAAAGACTGGTGAGGTGTTCGAATGAGCGCACGATTGAAGAAGATGTATGACGAGAAGGTCGCACCTGCTCTGAAGAGCAAGTTTGACTATAGTAATCCACATCAGATTCCTAAAGTTGTCAAAGTTGTTGCGAACATGGGGCTCGGCGAGGCGGTTCAAAATCCCAAGATTTTGGACCTAGCGCAGAAGGAATTGACGCAAATTGCGGGTCAAAAAGCTGTCGTTACACGCGCCAAAAAGTCAATCGCGACTTTCCGACTTCGTGAAGGTATGCCGATCGGCTGCGCAGTAACGCTTCGTCAAGAACGGATGTGGGAGTTTTTGGACCGCATGATGAATGTGGCACTACCTCGTGTACGTGACTTTAGAGGCATTAACCCCAAGGGATTTGACGGTCGTGGAAATTTTTCCATGGGTATTAAAGAGCATATTATCTTTCCGGAGATCGATTACGACAAGACGGATAAGGTAAAGGGCTTGAATATCACGATCGTCACGACCGCGAAGACGGATGAGGAAGGCCGGGCGCTCTTGAGCGAATTAGGCCTGCCGTTCAAGCGCTCGAAGAGCAAGAGTTAAGTTTTAGTTTTAATAAAGACTATGTTTTGGAGCTGCACAGAGCAGCGTAACCGACCACACTGGTGGTCTTTAACGATTAAGGAAGAGACCGATGGGAATGACTGATCCAATCGCCGACCTGTTGACCCGCATTAGAAACGCATCTGCGGTCAATCACGACAAGGTGATCATCCCGGCCTCGAATTTGAAGTTGCGGATTGTAAATCTTCTCCTCGAAGAGGGGTTTGTGCGTAATTTTAAGGTTATCAAAGATGGGCTGCAGGATTCGATTTGCGTTTACTTGAAGTACAACGAAGAGAATCGACCAGCGATTACTCATCTTGAACGTATTTCTTCGCCTGGCTGCCGTTCTTACGTGAAGGCCAAGAACATTCCGCGAGTTCGGAGTGGGCTGGGCATTGCAATTTTATCCACCTCACGCGGTGTGATGTCTGACCGTCAGGCCAGAGCACTTCACATTGGCGGTGAGCACCTCTGCTCCGTTTGGTAGCGGATACTGGAAAGGACAAAGAACGATGTCACGTATAGGTAAACTTCCAGTTACTCTGCCAGCTGGAGTGACTGTTGACACTACAAATGGTGTTTTGAAGGTAAAAGGCCCGAAAGGTGAAATTACTCGAAAGATGCCTCCTCGAGTCTCGATCGAGTGCGCTGACGGTGTCGCTAAAGTACTCAGGGACAATGATGAGTCAACGTCCCGTGCTATGCACGGTCTAACGCGTAGCTTGTTGAATAATATGGTGACCGGTGTCACAGAAGGATTCAGCAAATCGTTGGAAATCAACGGTGTTGGCTATCGTGTGCAGCAGAAGAAAGAGTATCTCATCTTCACGCTTGGGTATTCACACTTGATCTACTACGAGATCCCCGCTGGGCTTGAAGTGAAGGTAGATTCGACGACAGCGCTCACCATCAATGGGATCGACAAAGATCTCGTGGGTAAGGCAGCTGCAGAAATTCGTGGATTCCGTCCGCCAGAGCCCTACAAGGGCAAGGGTGTGAAGTACAAAGACGAAGTGATTCGCCGCAAGGAAGGCAAGTCAGGTAAGAGGTAATATTATGGCTACGACAAGTAAAAAAACCATTTCTCGCGCCCGACGTAAGCGTTCAATTCGCGGGAAAATCTTTGGTACCGCCGAGCGTCCACGTTTGAGTGTTTTTCGCTCAAATAAGCACATCTATGCCCAGATCATTGATGACGTGGCTGGCAAGACTCTTGCTGCAACATCAACGGCTACGGAAGGTGTGCGGGGTGACATCGCCGAGAAGAAGAAGACCGAGGCAGCGCAGCTGGTCGGTCTGAAACTCGCCGAAAAATGTAAGGAATTATCCATCTCTAGTGTGGTCTTTGATCGCAATGGCTTCATCTACCACGGTCGCGTCAAGGCTGTAGCGGAAGGTGCCCGAGAAGGTGGTCTGGTATTCTAACGGATCCTGTGTAGGACCATTAGAATGAGTAATAGTTAACAGGACAGTTGACAGCCTCAATGACTTGAGGTAGAACTTCGCGCCCTAGCAGTTTTTGGGCTACGGGTCCCGTTTATAGGGTGAATGGAAGAGAGTATCCATGGTGAACGATAACGAAATCGAGTTGATGGACAAAGTTGTTGGCATCAATCGCGTATCAAAAGTAGTCAAGGGCGGTCGTCGCTTTAGCTTCAGCGCATTGGTTGTTGTTGGTGATGGTGTTGGACAGGTCGGTGCTGCCCTAGGTAAGGCCAACGAGGTTCCTGACGCGATTCGCAAGGGCAACGAACGAGCGCGTAAGGCAATGTTCGACGTTCCGGTCATCGACGGTACGATCCCTCACGAGATCGTCGGTCATCATGGCGCAGGGAGAGTCTTACTTCGACCAGCGAGTGAAGGTACCGGCGTTATCGCCGGTGGTGCAGTTCGCGCCGTGCTCGAAGCAGCTGGTGTACGAAATGTACTCACTAAGTGCCTCGGCACCAACAACGCTCACAATGTTGTTGCTGCCACTATCGATGCGCTTCAGCAGCTCGTTTCTCCGGAAGAGATGGCTGTTCGTCGTGGAAAGTCGGTCGAAGAACTCGGCCATGAGTTGCCATAAAGGAGCGCCGTGATGTCGATGTTGAAAATTACGCAAGTCAAGAGTGGAATCGGTCGAAATGAAAAGCAGCGTGCAACGTTACGTGGGCTTGGATTGAAGAAGCTGAACCAAGAAAGCTTGATTAAGGACACGCCAGAAGTGCGTGGCATGGTTAACAAAGTTTCTCACCTTGTGAAGTGGGAAGAAGTCAAAGGTTAAGACATTATGAATGAGCTGAGTAATCTGACTCACGCGCCAGGCGCCGTGAAGAAGAAGAAGCGAGTTGGTCGTGGGGAGTCCTCAGGTTGGGGTAAGACGGCTGGCGCTGGACACAAAGGTCAAAAAGCACGAAGCGGTGGCGGAAAGCCTGCTCGTGGTTTTGAAGGTGGACAGATGCCTCTACACCGTCGCTTGCCCAAGCGCGGTTTCCGTAGCCGTAATCGCATCGAGTACGCAATCGTCAATCTTGAGCAGTTAGTCGACTTCACCTCGGAGACGGTGATTGATTTGGCGCTGT
>JBMYRY010000266.1:0-4714 GCA_049602795.1 Bradymonadia bacterium | reverse complement strand
GTGCGAGCACCTGCTCATCTGCATTGTACGCAGTCAACGTTAAGTCTGCCGCTACGCCTTGTTGCCGCACTTGTACGGTGGCGAAATATTGTCCAGCAAGAACGAAGGAATACCAGTCCGGATCCTCAGAGCAACTGACCAAGTCGGTGTAGATACTTGAGCTGATAGCGACGGCTTGATCTCGCGTATCATTGTCTTCTCTGGGGTCATCTGCGCAGGGTGGAGCGGAACAATTCCCATCAGGATTACAGATACGACCATTCAAACATTGACTATCGGTGACACACCCAGACCGTTCAACGCAGATTGTTGTATCGCCGGATTCCGCACATCGAAATGAATCTCCACAGTCCTCATCCGTACGACATCGTCCACAAATCGTACTCCGACCTTCCACGAGACAAACATCACCGACTCGCGGACAATCTGCATCGGACTCGCAGCCTTCACCCGTTCCGACCAAGCAAGTGCCATCGGGCTGACAGTCCTGCCCAGCTGGACACTCAAAGTTCACGTTGCAATCCGGCCGCTCGGCACACGCTCCGCTTAAGCAAACCCGAGGTGCGATACATTCCCGATTATCCACACATGATTCAGGTTCTCGACACTTTGAGTCTTCTCCGCAGGTGGCATTGCCGAAGCAATCTTCGTCGCCACCGCACTCAACGCAGCGACCCATGAGGCAAATATCCCCGTTCTCATCATCGATACAGGCATCATTATCTGCGCATCCATTGCTGCATGCACCCTCCTGGCAAATTCGTCCATCGGCGCATTCATTATCTGCAGAACAAATCGCGCATTCACCTGCTTCATTACAGGTGGTCTCTGCCTGACATTCACATGGTACGCTCGCATCCTCGCCACCAACATCCGGCGATGTTGACTGGTCTGGTTGAACACTTGCATCCATCATCGGACTCTCATCACCGCCCTCATCACCGCCACAGGCGGTAAGTCCTAAAGTGGCAACAAGGCTTAAACAGACAAAAAACTTTTGGTAAGCCCAGTGTTTAATCATTTTTTAATTTACTTCCCCAACCAGCATATACATCTGGCAATCCGTGTGATTTCGGAACAGAAATACATCCCTACGTGATGGATGATAGAAAGTCTTCGACTTCTTTTCAATGCGTATCACGCGATCATCAGCAAGAAGTTTCTCGGAACCCAGAACATCAATATGCCTTGTTTTTTTACGGTCCTACCAAAAAAATTACACATTTTGTTCGTTTGTACTCGCGCTGACTTGGCGCAATCATTAATATTAACTCGGGAAAGACGGCTCCAACACTGGGGAACAGGCCGGGATCGGTCGAACAAGCCATGATTTGGATGGGGAGGAGTGCGAGTGCTTCTGCGTAGTTGTAAGCAAGGTTTATTTTATCTCATAACACTGACTTCGGTCGCTACGGCGGGCGACTTAACAATCATTTCTCCGCAGTCAGGGGGATGTGTTGCGAGTCAGCAAGGTACAGTGACGGGCATTGCCGGGCAACCGGTTGATGTTGTCAACAGCGACGTCTCCATCGAAGTGGAGATTGCGAATTGGGGCTTTTTCAGCAGCACCGTCAGTATCGCAGCGCATATTTGCGGCGACACGCCCTGTCAACGAGCAACAGACGGAGCGGGCAACGAACTCTTTGATCCAAGCGGTCATCCAGTCTACTCCAATGCGACAGATACGCAGTACAAGGAAGAATCAGATTTCTTTTTCTCCGATATCGAAGTTCGGCAGTTCTCCTTTGATTACGACAAGGTAGAGGACGGGAACGTCGTCTTCAGTGTCACTCTAAAGTATAATTGCTTCGATAACGACGGGAACGTATACCCAGGGTTTGAAGCAGAGTGCGCGGGGCTTACGCCAGAACCGATCGCGCCGGTGATGTCAGCGGTTGTCGTTGACCGTCTCCCGCCAAATGTCCAATTTTCAGAGGCCGAGCTAAATACAATTCTCAGCTCAACCAACACCTGCAATGTCAATAACGATGTCCTCGCCCCTCAGGTCACGGACGAGACCTCTCAGATTGCCGTGAGTGAAGTCGTTGACGTGCAAGAAGGTTGTGCAGTGAATCGAACCTTTAGAGCCATCGACACCTGCGGTAATGGTGTAGAATACGTCTGGTCTCAGTTTAATCCACCCACGAATGATGATGTAAACATCAATCTCGATGGATATCTGTGCACGACATCAGATTGCAGTGCAGACCCTCAAACAATGACACCATTCGACTCTGGCGCTGCCGTTATTGGCGCACAACTGTTGGTGGAGGTGGCTGCACCACCTAGTTGTGTCACTGAGAGGACATCTACTCTCTATATCCGGGATGAGGCAGGGAACCTGCCGGCTGACTGCGCCACCACGCCGGAGCGATGTTTGGTGCTCGTATCCGGGGATGCAATCACAACCCCAGGTAAGTATAAGGCCGAAGTTACGGTCGGGGCGTGTCAAGCATTTAGTAAGACAGAAGTCATCGAGTTCGAAGTACTCGATAAACCGCAGATCAACTTTGGCGGTCCTTACGAGGTATCCGAAGGTGACAACCTCGTCCTTGATGCATCGGGCACCACTTTGCCTGATAATGAAGCCATTGGAGAAATTGTGCTCTACGAATGGGACCTGGACGGCGACGATAGGTTCGAGCCCGAACTCGGTGTTGACCAAGTAGGCGCGCAGGTCACCTTTGACACGACCGACGATGGCGAATTCCCGATTGGACTCAGAATTACCACTAGCACCGGCATCGTGGCTGAATTACCTGGCGATTGCGTTCGAGATTGCCAAGCTGATATTCAATGCGAAACCGACTGTCGAGCGATCGGGCAAATCATCGTTAATGATGTCGAACCGTCGTGTACGCTTGGCGGTCCATTCCAAGCCTTCGATGGTGAGGCTCTCACGTTTAGCGACACCGCTGCTTCTCCTGGTCATCCGTCCGACCCCATTGCTTCTTACAACTGGGATTTTGGCGACGGCTTCACTCAAAGTGCCTTTGACTTGCCCAACCCATCACATGTGTATGGATATCAGGGCGAGGATTCACGTGAATTTACGGTCACACTCGAGTTAGAAGACGAGGATGGTTCGAAAACAACGTGCACGACTTCTGTTGTAATTCAGGACGCCGTGCCGATCATCACCGCGCTCGCTGCAGCTGCTGACCAGGAAATGATGGAAGGTTTACCCATCGTGTTCGAAGCTGCAACGGAGGCAGGTAGTTCTAGCGATCCAATTGTCAACCATCAATGGACCTTCGGCGACGGTCAGACAGCAGAAGGTGAAAGCGCACGTCGTGTGCAACATGTCTACACCCAGAGTGGTGATTACGAAGTGTGCTTGACCGTTTTCGATTCAGATTCATCGCAGAACTCCTGCATCAATGTATCTATTGGCGAGGTGTCGCCCACGCCTGAATTGGAGATTTTGACCGATCGGCTTGTCCAAGGCGCCGAAGCAGTCTTCGATGCTGGCAACTCAGTCGCAGGAAGCGTGTCTGACCCTATCGACCGCTATAACTGGAAGTTCACATCTTTAGATAATCCCAATGAGGCACCAGAATATCGACAGAGCTTAGGTGCACTCACGAGTGTCTCGTATACCTTTCAATCCGACGGGCTGTACTTAGTGGAGTTGACCGTTTGGGATACCGACTCGTCCGCTGTGACAACGCGTGAAGTATATGTTGAAGACGCAGTACCTGGCGCCGAAATCCGCCCATTTTTCTCACGACCTGAGGAGACTGTTTTTGAGGGTGAAAGCTTAACCTTTGGACCCAGGACCTTCCTCGCTGGCACCGAATCAGATCCTCAGGATCCGATCGATCCCATCGTTCAATACATCTGGAACTTCGGTGACGGGAATCAGATTACACAAGAATTGGACGACCAAGGGCGTATGCCTACGTCACAAAACTATGCTTGGGGTGACGAAGGTACTGGCGTGTATATCGTCGAATTAACGGTTGTTGACAGCGATGGTAGTCGAGCAACCGCACAGTCACAGGTGACTGTGTTGAACAAAGCACCTGAATTGCAATTATTCACGACTGAAGAACGAATCGAACTCGGTCAAGCGCTTCAATTTACAATGGTTCATGAGTCCGACGAAACAACCTTTGATACACCAACGGTCGTTGCTCGAATTACCGACACGTTCGCGGACTTTGCAACAACGGAGAGCACGTGGACCGTAGACGGGGTTGAGTTTAACCCAACGATTCCCATGACCTTCGACTCAACCGGAGAGAAAATCATCAGGTGCACGATCGATGACGGAGATGGCGGGCAGGATGAACGAACAACCACCATCATGGTCACGCCGGCGGCACCTCAATTCGAAACCCTTGGCGTTCAAAATGGTGTTGAAGGTGAAACGCTTACCTTTTCTCTGAGAGTGAATGCGCCTGTAACCGGCGTTGGTCAATTTGGACCTGTAAATCTTGATGTTCTCGAGGCACCTGGTGGGGCTCGTGTTACTCAAAATGAACAAGAGGATGGTGTCGACATCAATTTCCAATGGACACCGGGCTTTTACGACTCCGGTTCACATCGCCTATGGCTTAGAGCCGGACAAGGAGAGAGCTCACGCGAGCGAACAGTGAATATTCAAATCGCTGATAATGGACGACCGTTAGCCGTCGCTCTCGGTGGTTCCTCTGCACGAGGTACCGTCAGCCTATTTGAATTCAATGAAACCGATGGAGAGGTCGTTCTG
>JBMYRY010000265.1:0-4715 GCA_049602795.1 Bradymonadia bacterium | reverse complement strand
ATCATGCGAATACTACTCCTTATATTATGCAGTTTTGCCCTACAGGCGAAGGCAGAAAACAAACCGATCTTATGGCAATATCCAGGTCCATTCGGAGAGCGACTCGAACGCGCTTTCGAAAATGCGGAAACGAAACGTGAGACACATCAACTCATCACCGATAAAAAACGTCGTGCCCATTTAAGAACAGCCATCAAAAAGCGTCTCAAAACCTCCTGTCTTGAAGATAACCATACGTGTAAGAATAATGTACTTGCCCTCCTAAGCGAGCTTGGACTTGGTGGTCGCGTTAATGCCACAGCAAAACGTACCGATATAGGCTATGCAATCAACTTACGATTTGAAAGTATCGATCACGAAGCACCGAGGACATTTAGTGCAGAAGCACAAACACTCGACCAAGCTGCCCGAGAAGTCCTCAATGCCCTTCATGGTCAAGGTACCCTCAGCCTTGCGATCACTCCAGACACGGCGATGTTCTTCCTGGACGATGTACCATACGGACAAGGATCAGGAGACCATTTGATTACGACGGGCGAATACACGCTTCGAATTGAGTCACCTGGGTACAAATCCGAAACGATGCCACTTAAAGTAGAAACCGGGCAGCGGGTACGGGTGAGTGTATTGCTGGCTGTTGCTGGTGCACGAATCAACTTAACAACGAAACCTTCCGGGGCTACGGTCTTTCTTGATGGTGAACGATGGGCTGACTACGGAGAACTGAGAACGGTTCCGGCAGGCACTCATAGTCTGCGTGTTGACTTGGAAGGTTATAATACCTTTACGCAGACACTTGAGCTTAAGCCCAACACCGTTTCAGAATTGTCACTCAATCTGGTACCAAGCGATCCCCCATGGCGGAGGGCACTCAAACGAAAAGTCGATGCAACGACTGCCTTGCCTGCCTTTATTCGAGGGCATTTTGGATTGATGAGTGTCAGAGACCGAACCTACGATCTCGCCACGGATCTCGGCACACTCGAAAAGATCGATGACCCCATGAGTGGGCAAAGCTTTGGTTTTACCGTGAGCTTACGCAAATCAAAATGGCTATTGGATGTGCTCAGGGTCAACTATATCGCTGCGACCGGTCCGTCTGTGGCAAAATTAAACACTGATTCCGATTATGAATTAACCGACCTCACACGCATCACCATCGCGCCGCTTTGGATTGGTGTACAACATCCAATTTGGCGAATCGTACCCTACGCAATGACGGGTGTGGGCTTTCATTCCGAGACGCTGAGAGGCAAAAAAGATAAAGCAAGATTCGAGGGCGATCAGTTCGAAGTTACACTCGGGTATGAACTCGGTGTTCGCTATGTGTTTTCCGACCACTTTTTCGCTGGCGTTCACCACCTTATGGAAGGGTTACCCGGCAGCGGCAATAATATTTCCTTCGGGATACATGCGGGGTATGCATTCGAACTACCATCGGTCCTGTCGGAGTATTTGCCATGATCACACGCCACCACCTCTGTTTAGGGTTCATGTTGTCGGTGCTGATTTCACTTGGCACTCTACAGGCCGCAGAAGAGTTACCCAAAGATTCACTGACCGACGAAGCTAGAACTGCGTACAACGCTGGTAAATACGATAAGGCTGTGTCGCTGTTCAAACAGCTGACGTTTAAACATTCAAGGTCCCCAGCCATCTATCGAGCCCTCGCAGCCTCGGCAAATAATGCAAAACAATATGCAGTGGCTGTGCGAGCTTACACAATTTATCTCCAGTTAGCCGGACCCGGCTCCGACGCGGATAAAGCACGAGCAGAATTAAAGAATGTTCAACAACAACTCAAATCATCCAAAGCGAGCTCGAAAAAACAAAAACAGCTTAAAGACTTAGAGCAAAGATTTGAGCAATCCCTCAAGACAAAGACGCTTGACGGTAAGAAGGGCGCTCTTACTCTACTCAAGGCGTTGATGGAACTCGATTTCTTTGGACCGAAATATGCCGAATATCAGAGCACACTACTAGACCAATTGGATAGCCGCCTTGATGACGTTTTAAGCGCTTTTTGGTCAGTAAAAAAGACGGTAGACGCAGAATCGATTCTCAACCTTCAGGGTCTCGTTCAAGCGGGAAATGCAGTCCATCTAAACCCGAGTCGTCTAAACCGGATTGCTCGTATGACCAAAGCATTGGCAAGTTGGAGCAATGGTGAAACAAACAAAGCTCTCCAACAACTTAATAAAGTTCAGCACCGAGATTATCGGCTTCGGTATCTCCAAGCACATCTGCTTTTCAAAGCGAAACGATACAAAGAAAGCGAAAGATTGTTTCGAAGTTTATACGAGCAGTTCCGACACCCGCGGATGCTCCTACGAGCAGAACAAATCCGACTGAAGAAAAAACGCAAGCTTAAGGATGAAGACCTCGACGCACTCGTCGAAATACTCGATGGGCTGCCAGACGAGACTCAATAGATCAGAGTCTCTGGGGTGGTAAAGCTTGCCGGCAGGCATCTACCAGCTTGGCAACGCGCTTAGACTTGGGGGTCACCGCCATAATGGGTTTCAAGGTGGTGAGCGTACGACGACAATCTGCCTTTGCATAATGCCGTCTCGCCTTGAGAAGTGCACGCCGCGCTGTCTCCATTTTTGATTCAAGCTCTCGGACGCGTTTTTCTGACGCAGCAAGGGAACGTAATTTCTTAAGCGACACTTGAACCTGATTAAAATCCGCAGACTGCAGTTGTTTACGACCTTTTGCGAGTAGGCGTTTAATCTGCTTCTCACGCGCCTTCTCAAGCCGAGAGACAGACTGGGTGTGCTTCTTAATTAACGCCTCCTGTGCTGGCGTTAAACGTACTGTGACGCGCTCCTTTTCAAGCTCCGCGAGTAGGGTCTTTGCCTGAGTAAGTGATTCAACTCTAATGGCCGCGTCAAGTTGATCCAATCGCTTTTGGAAAGGGCTTATTTTTGGTGGTTTTGCTGAGTTCAACGCCACCTTAGCCGCAGGCACGTCTTTCTTTTCCTCGAGAGGCTTATCGGTTGCCGAAGGCTTAACAGGAGCTTTGGCAACCACCTCTGTGGTGACAGATGAAGCGATCGATCTTGGTTCATGATTACTGGGTGTCGGCGTTGATGCAGCGGTTCGTTGCGTATGGTGTTCACTCGACACCTTCTCGTTAACCGGCTGTGCCACGACGGCTGGGTCGTCCCCGTCTACTGCCTGTCCTCGAACGAGTAATCCACCACCGATAACGATGACCAGTATCGTAAATACTGCACCCATAACCGGCAAATATGCCTTAGCCTGGGTTGTGATGCGCTGGTGATTGAAGCCCTCGGAAAGCGGCGAGTGCTCATGAGTGTCAATGTCGTCACTCACCATCTCAGAGCCATTCAATGTATCCCCAACAATGGTCACACCAAGACCCGAGGTGCTAACAGAATGGTCTGCCCGCCAGGATTCTGCAACGGCGTCTACGGTTGGTATATCAACCCCAGAACCATGACTAATTTGCTCAACCTCATCTAACAGTACCTGAGTATTCTGGATGCGCTCAGCGGGTTCCTTCTCAAGGCATTTAAGGATCAATGCTTCAAGCTCAGTTGGTAAAGATTGAAAGAGGTGTTCAGAAGGTGATACCGGTGGCTCGTTCGCCTGTTGCTGCATTACTCGCAGCTTGTCGCTACCGTGAAAAGGTGGATGCCCTACGATAAGCTCATAGAACAAAGTCCCTAATGCGTAGATGTCGCTGCGCTTGTCTACGGCTTTACCACGAGCCTGCTCAGGAGACATATATTCTGGTGTACCGAACACCATGCCAGCTTGGGTTAATCGCGGTCCATCCTCGTCTTCACGCTTGGCAATGCCAAAATCAAGCAGCCGAACATGGTATCGGTTTGGACGAATTTCCGTCATGAGGATATTTTCGGGTTTGAGGTCTCGATGCACCACTCCACAATCGTGAGCGGCGCCAAGTCCTTGCGCTACTTGCATCACGATATCGGTGGCCGCGCGCCATGAAAACTGTCCCTTTTCGCGTAGTAACGTAGAAAGCGGTTGTCCCGGACAGTACTCCAACGCCATGAAAAACATACCGTCGGGCGTTGTACCAAAATCGTGTAAACCAACTAAATTCGGATGTGAGACACGCCCATATGTTAACGCTTCTTTTTCAAACCGGCGTGCTAATTTCTCGTCCCCGGTGTGGCGCTCATGAAGTACTTTGATCGCAACATCCTGACCGAAGCGAATGTGCTGGGCACGATAAACGGTACCCATACCACCGACACCGATTCGCTCTTCAATGCGGTATCTTTCAGACACCGTCAGCCCAATCAAGGGGTCCACAGGCGTCCCGTCCAAACTCCGGGCGAGACCACATCGTGCGCAAAACCGGTCGTCTGAATTTAGTTTGCGATCGCAGCGGGGACACTGCATTGAGCATACTCCTTACGTTAGACCTACACTGTAGACAGTTGTCCTACATAAGGCAACTTTTATCGGCAAGGCGCTGCAATTTTGTAATTAATGCTCATCCACAATGAAGTTATCGAAGCGGCTCCATTCCTTGAAGAACTTCAATTTGGTTGTCCCAATGGGTCCATTTCTCTGCTTGGCAATGATGACTTCACACAGACCTATGTCTTCTGAGTTCTCGTCATAATATTCGTCCCGATACACAAACATGATGATATCTGCATCTTGTTCAATCGCGCCCGATTCGCGCAGGTCGCTCATGAGTGGGCGTTTATTTG
>JBMYRY010000264.1:0-4720 GCA_049602795.1 Bradymonadia bacterium | reverse complement strand
GTTTGAGGAGATAACTTCTCATGAGTGGGGTGACCTCAAAATCCTGAAGTGAAAAGTCCTCATTGACGAGGAGTGGCTTCAAAATGATGTTTAAATAATCTCGCATCACAGTTGTTGACGGATAGATTGTTGATGCCTGCCCGAAGCCCATTTCTTTCATTCTAGTGATGACGGCATCGATCTTATCAGCGCGGCAATCATCTAAGATGTGCAGAATCGTATCCGCAGTCTTCGGCTCGAATTGTTTCACGCAGCCAAAGTCCAACAAGATAATTCGGTCTTTGTCGTCCACCAGTAAGTTGCCTGGGTGCGGGTCGCCGTGAACCTCGAAGTGCACATGGAAGCCAAAAACGTAGAATTCGAGTAGGGCTTTTGCGAGCGCATCCCGTGCCTCGGACGACATGTTTGTTAACGCGGTCTCAAGCGGTCGGCCTTCCATGTACTCCATTGTTAGGACTGTTCTGCGTGTCCATTTTGGATAGGGTTTCGGCAGTCGATACCGAGGGTCATCGCGATATCGTCTCCTGAAACGCTGAATGTTCTTACATTCCTTTTCATAGTCAGACTCTTCGAGAATTGTCCGGCGAGCCTCCTCAATCAATTCGTCCGCTCGTTCGGGCGCGATGATGGACCTACCCATTGAAAGCAGCATTCGAATGTTTCTCAGATCGCTGTCTATACAGTCAGCAACCCCCGGATATTGAATCTTAACGGCTACGTGTTGCCCGTTGTGTAGTTTGGCACGATGCACTTGACCTATTGACGCAGCTCCGATTGGATCCGGATCAAAATATGAGAAGATGTCCGTGAATGGCCGGTCAAAGGCTTGCTCTACCTGCTTGACCAAACTGTCGTAATCCATGGGTGGCGCGTTGCGTTGAAGGGTTTTGAGGGCATCAGAGAACTCCGTTGAGAGCAAATCCGGATCCGTGCTGAGTAGCTGACCAACTTTCATGGCAGCGCCCTTCATTTCGCCCATTGCCTTGACGATATGCTTTGCGTTGCTCAGCGCCGATTCGGCAAAGACCTCAAAATCTTGTCCTGTGCCTTTTTGCTTATCAAAGACCTTGTTCTTGACAAAACTGCCTGCGACCCGAGCTGCGACGCCGCCAAACTTTAGTGCACGACCGAGGCGAGACTTATTGATGCGTGATCCTCGTTCATCGTCTGAAAAGCTCGCCATCCCCAACCTCTAGAAATCCCTTAAGACCAGACTACCCGTTTCTGTTTTATAGGTATTGTCTGCACTGATTCTGCCCTTTACGATGGCAAGACCACACATGGAGGTTTCATTAAATTCGATCACCGATGAAATTAGACCCACCACGTGTCCCTCAGTGTCGAAAACTTCTTCTCCAAGATTGAATTGAGGACCTACGACCATTACAAGTCTACGCGCCGGTCGCCCGATGGCTAGGGTCCGCTCGATGACCTCCTGTCCAGGGTAGCATCCTTTTTGTTGAACAATCCCAGCTAAGGCATTTACATCGAGAGGTGTAACACTACTGGTAAATTCAGTGAGCCAATTGCCTGTACCGAGACCGATTCTTAATTTTTCGAAGGCTTCAATTCCATCAATTCTTCCGCCCTGCTTCAGGACCGTTTCAAGAGCCTGAATGAAGTGTTCTTTTTGGTACACTCGAATCTCAACGTCAGGATTTGAACGCCAAGCTTTGAGCGTGAGTTGTGTCTTGACCGCGTTGAGTAGTTGATGGTCTCGGTCGAAGACAACCATGTAGTATTGATGTGCCCCATCAGACAGAGTCAGCGCTTCAGCAAAATGATACATGTCCAGCGCGTTGAATAGCGTGTCACGTTCTTCAGGGCTGCAGAATAGACTTACCCGATGATTGTCATGTTTAAGGAGGTCAAAGCTGACCTTGATTTTACCGTTGTGCTCGAGGATGAAGCCAAGTTGATGTTCACCATTCTTGAGGTGTTGAGGCGTTAAGCTCGTTATTCTGCTGATAAACTCGCAGGTGTCAGGTCCTTCACAAAGGAGCTCCGCGCAAACGGGACCAAGACAAGCAACAGCCTCTCCGGATGGTGGTTTACCGAAGCGTACAATGTGCCCATTGTGTAAAACGGGCTCAAATTCTGAGATGACGTTGAACATGGATTCGCTCATTTAATGGTCCTTGCGTTTGGCAAAAGATATCCAATTTCTAGAATGTCATCTAGTGACCATCCTGCGCAGTTTTGGATGCCTATCTTCTGAAGTTGATGCCAAATCAGTTCACCAGAGCTAGAGAGCCGGTAAATCCCCGCCGCACATGCCTTAACTCGGTCGCTATTTGGGAGTTTGTTCAAACTCTCAATGAGTTCAATGTGCTTCTCTCTAATCAGCCGCTTGGCGTGCTCTTGTTCTGCATGGGCATCTGCTAATTTAATCGATTGACGTTCTAGGCGACTCAACTCGGTTTCCTTTTCCCATTTGTCCCATTTTGATTTGAAGAGCACACGTTTCTTTTTGGCTTCTATTTGGCGCTTACGTGTAGCTGCACGAAGGATCTCGTTGCGCTGATTATCCCGTTCACTAACGCGAACAGCATTCGAATGTGTCAATAAAGTGTTTAATGAATCTGACAACCAGTCGAAGCGAACAACGAACCCAAAGTTGAATGCCGTTGTTAAAGTCGCTTGGAATGAGGTGGGGAGCGCCTCGGGCTCAACACCGACATCATATGAGCCGATGACGGTCTTGCAGGGAGGAAGTGCTTCCAACCATTGGAAAAAGCGAAACCAGTTACGTGCGTCCATACGGTATACTAACCCAAAGTAAGGTTTTAGTCTTGTGATGTTTGGGTCGTATTTAGCAGATACTCTATTCCTCGAAACTTGCGACACAGTGCGCTAGTGTGGGGCATTGAATACATCATCATGGAGTACATTGTGGCAAAGAAAAAAAGTAAAGGTCGAGTCAAGAGTAAAGCTGCTCAGGCGACAGCTGCAGCACAAGCAGACAAGCACCAGCCAAGCTTTCAGGCACCAACGGGGCGGGGTGGGCTGATGACCAAAATGAGGAGTGGTTTTCAGAATGCTGCCGGTGTTTCAGAGCAGCCAGAACCGCCAAGTATTGTGCAGAAGGCAACCTGGTTCTTGGTGATTGCTGCGGCTGTGTTTTTCTTCGCAAGGGGACTCTAGATTCACATGGCAGTAAAACCAACTCGTCGAACGATATCGTTGAGTGGTCTGGACCATACGCTATACGCTTGGGAGCAGGGGAGTGACACCACGTTGTTGTTTCTTCACGGATTCCTTGATGTTGGGGAAGGCTTTTCTTTTATTGTCGAGTCTCTTAAAGACACAGGATGGAATTGTCTAGCGCTTGATTGGCGAGGACACGGCCGGTCCTCATGGATCGGTGAAGGCGGGTATTACCACTTCATCGATTATGTGCGTGACTTGGAAGAGTGTGTCCAAAAACTCAATCGTTCAAATCTCTATGTGGTCGGTCACTCCATGGGGGCGATGGCATTGACTCTTTGGCTGGGCGCTACGAAACGAATTGTGAAAGGCGCTGTGCTCTTGGAGTCACTCGGTCCAATTCCTGTATCATCCGAAGCGGCTGAGGCGCGTATCGGTCAATGGCTTAGTGATGTGGAAATGATTAGGGCACCGCGGCACTATCCAGACCTCGCCACGGTGGTGAAAAAGTTGCAGCGCTTGTACACTAATGTACCCGTGCACCGCATTAAACAGATTGCCCAATGGGCAGTCATGGAAGAGGAAGAGGGGATGCGGTGGCGTTATGATCCACTTCATCGAACCCGTTCTCCAATCCCCGTGCCTGAGAATCTTGCGATTAAATTGTGGCAATCCATTCGGGTCCCACTGCTTTGGATTGGGGGCGAAGAAAGCCCCTGGCGTGGCGAACGCTTGGAGTGGTGGCTTAGCCTAAGACCAGATCTAAGACGACAACGCTTGCCCAACGCGGGGCATATGCTACAGTATGAAGAACCAGAACAGACCGGGTACTGTATTCGGTCATTTATTGAGAAACTAGGTAAGTAAACGGAGGCAACGTGGCAACTTACATTACTGATGAATGTATTAACTGTGGTGCATGTGAACCTGAATGTCCCAATGGGGCGATTAGTGAAGGTGACGAGATCTTTCAGATCGATCCAAACCTGTGTACCGAATGTGTTGGTTTCCACGGAGATGAAGCCTGTCAGACCGTTTGTCCGGTAGAATGCTGCATTCCGGACCCGGAAGTTCGTGAAGACGAGGTTCAGTTGCTCGAGCGAGCTAAGAATCTACACACCGACCAGAGTTTTCCTGAGGCTGATGATCTGGACGATACGAACTCTCGTTTTAGAAATCCCAATTGGATAAACGCTGATCGCGCCTAGAGCGCTCGCAAGCGTTCAAATAGTTCACCAAGTTCAGCACGTCGCTGAGGGTGAATCGCAACAACAACCTGCGAGTTGGAACTGCGACGCGCGGGGACATTACCCTGCTCCAATATTTGGAGTGCCTCATCACACGCACCATCTTCCAAGGTTAAAGTCATTGGCTCGAATGCACTGTCTTCGAGAACCGAAAGCACAGGAAAAATAAGGCGCTGCTCTTCATCGGTACCGGGATATTTTTGTGGATGAATGTCGATGAGAAGTTTAGCGTCGTACCCCGGCAGCGCAGAGGACTGTGGCAGACCACGTAAACGAACTTGGTGTGGTCCAACACGTTCTGCGAACAAAACCTCAACTGGGGTTTC
>JBMYRY010000263.1:0-4723 GCA_049602795.1 Bradymonadia bacterium | reverse complement strand
GCGAAATGGTTATTCTTAGCCATTATCTTTTTCGGTATTTCTCTGGCGATGGGTGTCTTTGTCTTCGTAATTGCGAAACTATTTGGACTGTATTTAAAGGCACCCGATCCGGCGAACGGCATTAAGGCAGTTGAGGGGTACCCACAAGCTGTATTGCCGTCGATACTGCTTATGATCATTGCTGCCTCATGTGGTCTCCTACTCAAACACAAGAAATTGTCGTTTACCCCGCTTATGTCTGTTGGTTTTGCTGTGTCGTTAGTGGGCATTTGGCTCGGACTATGGCTTAAGAACCAGGGTTACTATGGGGCGTGGTGGCCGACGTCCACTACATGGATCTACATCTTGCTCGCGTATGCGTTCCTCGCTTCGGTATTACCCGTTTGGAGCCTCTTGCAACCAAGAGATTTCCTTAACTCACTGCTACTCTATCTTGGTTTAGGCATGACTTACTTAGGGTTATTTGTCAGCAACCCAAGTTTCGATGCGCCCCCATTCGTTCCTGAACCTGTAGGGGCTCCACCGATGCTGCCATTCGTGTTCATTTTGATCGCCTGCGGTGCGGCGAGTGGCTTTCATGGATTGGTGAGTTCCGGTACAACCTCCAAGCAACTCGATACAGAGACTGACGCCCGAATCATCGGTTACGGTGGTATGATTGGGGAAAGCCTTTTGGGTCTGCTCGCTGTCTTTGCGTGTACTGCCGGCTTCGCGTCATCTGAACAATGGCATACCCATTACGCCTCGTTTCACGCAGCAGCTGGTTTGCCACAAAAGCTAGCGGGTTTTATTGAGGGCAGCACAAGTTTCCTCGTGGGACTTGGATTGCCAGCGGGGATATCTAGTGCAGTCATTGCGATGGTTGTTGTCTCCTTTGCGCTGACCACCTTGGATTCAGCGACCCGACTGCTGCGTTTCAATTTCGAAGAACTCTTTGGTCGTTTTTCTCTTTTTCGCAATCGATATATTTCTTCGTTATGTGCGGTTTGTACGATTGCATTTTTTGCATTCTTTGAAGTTGATGGGAAACCGGCGGCATTAGCGCTGTGGGCACTATTCGGTACCACGAATCAACTGCTCGCTGGACTGACCTTGATCCTTGCCACACTTTATTTAAAGCATCGCGGTAAACCAACACTCTACACTGGATTACCTGCCATTTTCATGCTGACGAGCACGGGGATTTCAATGACGACGAATTTAATTCGATTTTTGACGGGAGAGCATCCCAATTACTTGCTCGGTGGGGTTGGCATTGTGCTGTTGATACTTGGTGCATGGCTCGTCGTGGAGAGTATTGTTGTACTCCTCAAACCGAAGCAAGAAACGCAGCTAGAGATTACGTTTTGAATGCCTAATATGCAGGATTAGCTGCGCCGATCTTAATGCGGAGGATTTGAAGTAGACTGTGCTGCGTGTCGCTCACTTTGACGGTGGTGGATCTGAGCTAAACTGTCCTTAGGAATCGCCTCAATTAAACGCCGAGTATACTCTTTCTGCGGGCGTTGATAGATAGATTCACTGGGTCCAAATTCCTCGAACTTTCCCTGACACATCACCGCCATCATATCGCTCATGAACTTAACCACACTCAGATCGTGACTAATAAAGATATAGGTGAGACCGAGTTCAAGTTGCAGTTTCTTCAGCAGATTGAGTACCTGGGCTTGAACCGATACGTCCAACGCTGACACTGACTCATCGCAGATAATAAGTTCGGGCTCGAGGGAGAGCGCCCGAGCGATACAGATACGTTGTCTTTGTCCTCCAGAGAATTCGTGGGGGTAGCGATTGAGATATTGCTTTCCTGGTAGGCCTACTTTCTCTAACAGGTCTAACACCATAGCGCGCCGTTCTTCATAGGAAGTACCAATCTGATGTACTTCCATGGGCTCCATGATCGTCGTTTCGATTGTCTTACGAGGATTTAATGAGCCGTACGGGTCTTGGAAAATGATCTGAAACCGTTTTCGAAGCGTTCGGAGTTCCGACTGAGACAAGGTCGTGATGTCGGTTCCGTCGAAGATGACCTGACCTGCAGTGGGATCGATAAGTCGCATGATCGCTCGACCGGTCGTTGTTTTGCCACAGCCTGATTCGCCCACAAAACCGAGTGTCTGACCTCGATAAACATCGAAGCTTACACCATCTACCGCTTTCACATGCCCAACGACCTTGGAGATAAACCCCTTCTTGATCGGAAAATGCATTTTCAAGTCTCTGACTTGCAACAATGGTTTTTCGCTTACTGGTGCGAAGGTCGTATCTGGGTCATAGTCACTCGCTTGGTCTGAGTATCCGAGTTCGTTAAGTCGTTCTTGCGGGTACAAGTACCGTCCGCGCCCGTCTTGCTCCATCTGCTTTAGCCAATCTGGCGGCTGGACCTTTTCGGAGATTGAGTAGTCTCCGTTCTCGTCATAGTTGGTGTCCATGAAATCAGGAACCGTTGGAAGTCGTCGGAGTTGAGAGTCGAGTTTAGGTCTGCAGGCGAGCAAGCCCTTGGTATAGGGGTGTTGTGGATTTTGGTAGATGCTCATCACATCACCATATTCCACAAGTTTACCGCGATACATGACGGCGACCTTGTCTGCAATCTCTGCGATGACACCCAGGTCGTGGGTAATAAAGATCATCCCCATACCGCGCTCATCTCGAAGTTTTCTCAATAAATCGAGGATCTGAGCTTGGATCGTCACGTCGAGAGCTGTCGTGGGCTCGTCGGCAATCAATATTTTGGGATTACACGACAACGCCATGGCGATCATGACGCGCTGTTTTTGCCCCCCCGACATTTCGTGCGGATACATGTGGATACGTTGTTCTGGTTCTGGAATACCGACCTCTCTAAACAGGTCAATTGTCCTTTGTTTTGCGTCCTCATAGCCAACCTTCTGATGTAACATGATGGCTTCAATTACTTGGTCTCCGGTCGTGTAGACCGGATTTAGTGAAGTCATTGGCTCTTGGAAAATCATCGAAATTTCCGCACCTCTAATGCGTCGGATTTCGCGTGGACTCAACGCTAATAAGTCCTGACCTTCAAATAAAATCTTGGAGCCCGGCTCCATGCGTGCTGTCTGGAGGGGGAGTAAGCGCATGATCGATAGGCTCGTCACGGATTTGCCGCTGCCGGACTCGCCCACGATGCCGAGCGTTTCACCTGCTTCAATGTCGACGTCGAGACCGTCAACAGCTTTGACGACACCAATGTCGGTATGAAAGTAGGTACGAAGATTTTCGAGCTTCAGTAAAGGGGGCTTCATGTCGCTGACCTCACTTTCGCATCTTTGGATCAAGTGCATCACGGAGTCCCTCACCAACTAGATTCAGTAGAGTGACTGTGATGAAGATCGCGATGCCTGGAATCATGATCAGATACCATTCGCCAGTTTTATAGCCGGCGTTTAGCGTTTGACCCCATGACGGCACATTGATATCTCCGAGTCCGAGAAACGACAGAGAACTCTCAATGAGAATCGCTGCGGCGACACCAAACGTGGCAGCAACGAGGACGGGGCCGAGTGCGTTCGGCAAGATGTGCTGAAAAATAACTCTGCGCGGGCTAAATCCCAGGGCAATGGCACTGGTAACGAAATCTAGATTCCGTAGGCGATAGAATTCGCCTCTTACCAGTCTGGCAACCCCCGTCCATCTAAATAATCCGATAACCACCATGATATGAAAAATCGATGGTTGCTCGATAAATGTGATGAGGACGAGGAGAACGATGAGTGTAGGCAGAGCCATGAATATCTCGATTAAGCGTTGTATGAGCATGTCAATGCGACCGCGGAAATAACCGGCGAGTGCCCCAAGAATAATGCCAATCGTCACGTATATGCTTACGGCAATGAGACCCACGGATAGAGAAATTCTAATGCCGAATAGGATTCTGACCGCAACGTCACGTCCTTTGCGGTCTGTGCCCATAATGTGGGTGGCTGAAGGTGGCTGCAGTTTCTCCGATAGCGCCTGCTTTGAATAGTTGTAGGTGATTGGAGGGAAAACTGCTGTAATGGCTTCACCTCTGCTTTGCTTTTCCTGATAGGTGTCGTAATTATGCAGGTTTGGTTGTCCGCTCTGGGTGGCGATAAGCAAGATATATACAAGACCAATAAGCCCAGCGAACCAACCTGCGATACGGCGTTGGTGGGCACGTCGAAGCCTTTTTTCAAGGTTGTTAGCATTGAACCTCCGCCTTAAAAGGAACCAGATGCCGAGGAGCGGTGTGCCGAGAACGAGCAGAAGATTGAAGAACTTATCAATGCCATTTTCGTAGTAGTTGTGGTCAAAGAGGGCAGAGAACCAGGGAAAATAGAGCCCGCCTGCGTCTGACCAAATGAATGGTCGCTCGGACGCTAGAAGTGGCGCGCCAACCGCAAGGGCAAAGAGCAAGCCGAGTAGCCATAAAGATCCGAGGGCAAGTCGATTTTTTTTGAACTGTTGCCAGACAATGTCTGCAAAGCTTAAGTCTTCTGGTTCAGTAGCCATGATGTTTTGAGTGTGTTTCATGATGGCTCCTAATTGAACGTAATGCGGGGGTCGACGAGGGCATAGGTCAGGTCGGCCAGTAACATCCCGATTAAGGTTAAGAGACTTGAAATTAAGAGCACGACCATCACCGCATTGTAATCCTTCTGCAAAATGCTCGAGAAGATGAAGCTACCCATGCCCGGGATACCGAAGATGACTTCGATAATGACTGAGCCGCCGATGAGCACAG
>JBMYRY010000262.1:0-4724 GCA_049602795.1 Bradymonadia bacterium | reverse complement strand
AGGTCCTCCGCTCCATGGCAGGAGTACTGACAGCGAATAAACAATCAACAGAAAGACGGTTACAAGTATGAGCCAAGCAAGCCAAGACGCAGGCTTGGCTGCCTTTTGAAGTGCTTGCTCTTCGGTTACAGTGCGCAGCTTATATGCAGTGTAGATGCGATGTTCACGCATCGTGTAGTCACCAACACGGAGGGTCACAAAGTAACGTCCACCGCTCGAATCCGAAGCAAATTGAGTGCGTTTACTATCGGGCGTTAAGGCGATCACCTCGAATTTCGCCGTCATAATGAGAATATCCTCCATTAACGAATGAAATGACCGCTTGGGGCTCTTCAATATCGATTTTCCGGTGTAGTCAATCGATTTTAGGTGATGCATGCGATATGTCAGCGCAGTCAGCCATCTATCAAGCACCAGAGAGCGCAAAGCAGTCTCGACTCTACTGCGTGACCTGACCAGAGAGGCGCAGGGGCTCGGTGCATGCTCTAACCACCACCGCGGTGTCTTGTTCCAAATTGTTTTCATCCGGAAACGCTTGGTACCGGTCAGTGGACAACCCGGTACCGGTAATCATTCCGTTTTGGTCAACACTCATATCGTAGTCAAAACGCAAGACCACCTGCGTTGTTAAGCCATCGGCCATTTGATCGTTGGGAAAATAGAAGCCATTTTCCATGGATGCGATCAATCGACACTGGTCGTCTTCTTCAAAAAACTCTGCTTCGATTACTTGATACTCAGCCTGAGTTGCCGGGACCATTAAGAGCAGCGACAAACGCTCCCCTTCCCCCTGAATCACCTCAAACACGTGGGTCTGATCCCCCAATGCCACGCCACCACCATCTTGACAGCCCTGACCCGGGAGCGGAATCGCTTGAATCTCAATGGACCATGTATCGTTGAGTCGACAACCGGCAAACCTCATTTGATTCGTAGGCGGGGACGACGTATCAGGCGCATCGACCATTGAATCCGGAGTTCCCTCCATCGACGCGTCACCACCACCAACGCTTAAATCAGCTGCGAGTTCCATCATATCAGGGACGTTCACGCTGCCATCGCTGAGGTCGATATCGGCGTCAGGAGACATCACAGATGTATCAGCCAGTTCAGGACCCACATCCGTGAGCGCTAACTCGGCATCGGATTGAGAGGCTTCTGCATCACCTCCCCCTTGCATCCCATCAGGGCCACTCATTTCGCCATCAGATGCAGGCATCGCATCAATCCCCGCGTCGCTCACCGTCATGGGATCAGTATCCCCTTCATCACTACAGCCAAACATCAAGCAAGCGATGGATAACAGCATGAGCACCGCTAACCGACTTGAAAGCACGTCTCTTGTCTTCATTTTGCTCTCCCTCTCAGTAACCACAACCAACACTGTCATAAACCAATCGCCGATAAACAGCCAGAATCACGAGGTCGTCAGTCAAGGTGTCTCCCGCAACGACTCAAATAATCTCTCCTGTATCAAAGGCATCGCGGACTCATCGTTAATGCGTTTCTATATAAATGGTCTTCGTTTGGACCAAGGCAGGGGCAAAAAGGCGGTCTTAAAGGCCCCTTGAGGGCTGGGCTAAACAATGCTCATCACAATCAATGCGGTGTTGTATCGTTACTTGATGTTCTCCGGCTTCGAGAGCATGTTTTCAAACGCCTTAATCACGGCATTGGTGAGCATGCCGTTTTTGGCATCGGCTGCCGGTACGCCGGTGGCTCGCCCAATACCTGACAGCACTTCTTTACCCTTACTATTCACGCCTTTAATCAATACGGCCGCAGCACACCCTTTCTCCAAGTGACATTTTGCCCCAATGCCAAGAGAAAGATAGACCGGGTAATCAGCCCCCGCAGTCTGAAATGCTTGCGTCACTTCTGACGCATTTAAACCGTCTTGAAATATTGGCAATGGATGCCAGTTACCGTCATGAAACTGCCGAGCACGCGCGTCAGGGTGCCGCCATACGCGCGTGGATGATGGTTTGGGCTTTAAATTGAGTTGGCGGATCTTAAATCGAAACTTCGAAGTGCGAACATAATTGAGCACCGGACTGAGTTCTCGATCAGTACTTTCCGGTCCCACACGTTGTGAAGCTGCCCGATGATAGCGAAGGTGCAAACCAAAGTTGGTCCTCATCAAGTGCATAAGATGCTCATTGATTGCGCTCGCAGAACGTTCTAACAATTGCCCTTCAATGATCGCCCTGTCCAACACAGCAGTCACTTCATCCGCTTCTAGGCTTGCGTCGTCCAGTAAGAAAGCGATGCTCATGTGAGCGAGCATTGCTTCCCGTTTCTCGCCAGGTTTAAAGGATGGATGGCTGCGGATCGTATGACGCGAACACCCTTGAGTGACACACAATAGACCGAGTCCGAAGACAAGTAGCAAGGACCGGGTGCTTCTTTGACTGAACATTAATCTAACTCTCGTTATGACCCCATTTACACGAGCGACGAATGCCACCTTTGGGCGCATCTACTCCATATCATGACCTCGTCTGTGTACATGATCATCAATGGCACCAACTCGCTCTATACATGCCATACACTAGACCACTCACTCGAGATTCTTTCGATACTTTCTGGCGGGTCACGCAAATCATAACATTCAAGATACCGTTGGCAGGTGGGAAAAGCATCATAGAGGGCGGCGTGTGCGACGGCGGCTAGGTTGCTCAAATCTCTCTGCCCCAAGTAGGGCACGGTCGCTTGAACACATCACCTGATTCATGTCGATTTGAATCCTATAGAGGACCCAAGTACCACCCAATCACTACACAGACAAATATTTGCATTCCGCCTGTTCAGTGACGTTGCGCCTCAATATTTGTGTGGCACCTACTCTTCATTGAAGCGAGGAACTTATTTAATAGCATTGATTTGTTGTGGTCGTCGCCGTCCCTCGATGGTCTGTCGGGAGTCAGATATCAGAAGAAGCGACCATTTTCCTTTATGCAACAGACACAGGATCCTTGCTCGTATTTTCGTAAGCGCAGTATGCTGTGAATGGAATGGTTTCACTTAGCGCAACCATCCCACGAAACCAACCTCAAAACTGTAGGGGGAATCATGAAAATCTGGCGAACACACTGCCTCTGTCTTGCTGTCTTGGCGCTCGGCACAGGTTGTGAAACGGACGGTTCAACTACACAATTACTTGATGCCCGTCTGATGGATATGGGTGACATCCCCGAGGTGGGCACCAGTGATAGTGACCCCCCCGACGTCTGCGGCGATGGTGTTCTCGACCCTGACGAAGAGTGTGATGAGGCGTCAGATGATTGCGAGGCGTGTCAGGTCGTCCCCCAGACCATTACCGAGAGCGGTCGATATATTGGCTCCTTCCAGAGCGGAAGTTTTGACCGCTACGAGGTAATCGTGACCGGCGATTTCGATCTCCGATTAGAAACCACGGGCGACGCGGATGAATGCCCTGCAGACACCTTTATCACCGTCACCAGTGACGCGCTGAATGAGGCTCTGAGCAATGATGACATCGATGAGGATTCCGTGTGCTCCATGCTCGAAGTACCCGCCACAGACGCGGTGTACGCAGTGGAAGTGCGCGGTGGTGAGACGGCGCCAGTGGATGAAAATGTGACCTATGTACTCGTGGTGGACATTCTCGAGTTATGTACCCCTGGCGAAGACGAGTGCCCAGACCCATGCGGCGATGAGAATGGTGGTTGTCACCCCCAAGCCGAGTGTCGGATGGAGGGTCGCAGCGTCACCTGTGCCTGCGCGTCCGGATTCGAAGGTGATGGGTACGATTGCCAAGATATCGACGAGTGCAATAATGGCAATTCGGACTGTGCCGAAACTGCCCGATGTGAAAACACTGCCGGAGCCTATGAATGCGCATGTGAACCTGGATACTCCGGCGATGGACGAATCTGTGACCTCATTCTCTGCCAGGATGATGAGCGTGTTGACGCTAACCAATGTGTGTCCTGTCCCCCGGGAACTCGAAATGATGCGGGCGATGCTGCGACGGGTCCCGATACACTCTGCGACGCCATCCTCTGCGGCGCTGATGAGTCCGTAAGTGGGCATCTATGCTCAGGATGTGCCCCGGGCACTCGAAACGACCCGGGCGATGACGCATCGGGAGTCGACACGGTGTGCGATGCGATTCTTTGCGGCGCAAATCAACGGGTATCAAGCAATGCCTGTTTAGGGTGTGAACCGGGGACGAGTAATGCGCCGGGTGATAATGCGGCGGATGCAGACACGCTGTGTGATGCCATTCTCTGCGGTCCCAATGAACGGGTCATCAATTTTGGCTGTACGCCCTGCCCACCGGGCACCACCAACGCAGTCGGCGACCCAGCACCAAGTGGAAACACCACGTGCGACCCAGTCTACTGCGGGCGCGACCAACGAGTGGAGACCAATGCATGCGTGGCGTGTCAGCCAGGTGCTACCAATGCCGAGGGCGATGACGCCTCCGCGGGTAACACGCGCTGCGACGCGACGCTCTGCGAGACCGACCAGCAGGTTCTCGATCACGTCTGCGTATCGTGCAGACCCGGCACCGTGAATCGGGCAGGAGATGATGCAACGGGTGACGACACCGCATGTGACGCAGTCAATTGCCGACTCAACGAACGGGTTTTGGACAATGCCTGCGTAGCCTGTGCCCCCGGTACAACACATCCCGCCGGAGACGATGCCTCTGGCATGGATACAACCTGCGAAGTCACCCTTTGCGGTGCCAATCA
>JBMYRY010000261.1:0-4732 GCA_049602795.1 Bradymonadia bacterium | reverse complement strand
ACAATGAGATTCATCAGCACCTGTTCAAGGTGAACCGCGTTACCTCTTACCGCGGGAAGGTTGTCTTCAAACGATAAATCGAGACTGATATTGCGCACGCGTAGTTGAGCGCGCATCAAATCCGCGGCCCCTTCAAGTGCGGTTTCCACTCTGAATGGCTTTGGCGCAGTAGTTGCTTCCTGTCGCGCAAAAACCCTCATGTGATCAACGATACTTGATGCCCTGATCACCTGGTCTGCGATACGTTGCACCTTTCCATCGATGTAACTCGGTTCTGTGTCGCCACGCTCTAGCCTGAATTGTATATTGCCGCACGCCATGCTGATCACGTTGAGCGGCTGATTTAATTCGTGGGCCATTGATGCGGCTATCTCTCCCAGAGTGGCGAGTTTCGATGCTTGGATGACTTTCATCTCGGCTTCCCGTCGGTCTGTGATATCTCTGAGGGTGGCCATGAATTGCAGCGGCTCATCAACACTCTCAATTCGGGAAACAGCGACCTCGCACGGAAAGGTTTCTCCGCTTGAGCGCATCGCATTGACAACGAGTCGCTGGTCAATGACCCGCCCTTCGCCAGTGCGTCGATAATGAGCCAGGCCCTTGTTGTGAGCCTGACGGTCCCTCGGGGGAATCATTAGGGCTGAGAGCTCGCGACCTATGACTTCCTGTCTGCTATAACCAAAGGTTCGTTCGGCGGCTGGATTGAACTCAGTGACCAGACCATCGACGTCCATGCAAACAATACAATCTATCGAGCTTTTAATGACGGCATCCATCCGTCGCTTAGCGGCTCTGAGTTCTAAGATAGTTTGTTCAAGTCTGGCGTTTGTAGTGCGTAGCTCAATGTCGCGCTCGACGTCGAGGCTGATGTCGGTTGCCGTGCCACGATAGCCCATTAGCTCACCGTTAGCGCTAAGACGGGGGACTCCGCTGATACGCATCCAGACGTCTCGCTGTGCTACGGAGTTTTTTGCCTTCAAGATTACGTTCTTGTAAGGAAGGCGTTTTTCTCGACAAGCGCGGTGATATTGCGCTGCTGTGTCGTCAATATATTGGACGATTAAAGAAGCGCCTATTTGGCCTAAAAGAGCCTGCGTCGTGAGTCCGAGTTGCTTAGCAAGCTCGTTATCGAGCCGGGTAAACGCGCCTGCTGCATCGGTTTCCCAAAACAAGTCATCACTGCACTCTGCAAAATCACGAAAGCTACCGTCGGTTTCATTCAGAAGATTTTCGTTGGTGGGTCCGCTCTCCAGCGCTGTATGACCGTCAGTCGTACGTCGTGCCATGATGTTTTCGGTGTCCTCGAAAGAATCTACGAACGCCTGGACCTTCCTCAGTTTTGAGGCGGACAGCTAGTGCTTTCTGTGACTGGATGTTGCTCTAGCCGTAAAGAGATAGCCAGTGCCGCGCATAGACTTGATAAACGCACGTGCCTCTCCTCCGTGAGAAGCAAACTTTTTGCGTAGGCGGCTTACGAGCCCGTCAATACTCCTGTCGTATCCGTCCCAATCGGAACCGTAGACACAGGTAAGTAGATGGTCACGAGTAAGAATACGTCTTGGCGAAAGAACAAAAGCTTTGAGAAGGGCTGCTTCTGAATTCGTCAGCGGAACCTCTGCGCCATCTGGGCTGAACAGCGAAAGTGTTTGCAGATTCATTTGCCATCCTTCGAACGAGATGACGTGGTCTGCGTCCACTAATCCTTGTTGAAAGGTTGTATCACCAACTCGTCTCAATACGTTCTTTACCCTGGCCAATAGTTCTCGTGGGAAGAACGGTTTAACGATGTAATCATCCGCGCCGAACTCCAAGCCCATGACGCGATCTATATCGTCGCCGCGGCCGGTGATAATGATGATTCCGACGTCCGATTCCTGTCTTATTTGTTTGGCCGTTTCTAGGCCATCTCCATCGGGTACGACCACATCGAGTAGGAAAAGATTGACCTCTTCTTCGTTAGCGATTTGCCATAGTTCGCTAACCGTACCCACTCCGAAGACACTGTAATCCGGGACATCTAACGTCTCGCACAGTTCGTTCAGCGCATCGGGATCGTCCTCGAGGATCAGAATCTGATGTTTGGTATGTTCTTTTCGCGGCATGCTTTTGGGGATATTCGGGGTAGGTGTCTTGTTCAGGTCTCTTTGCCAGTGGAGCCCTGTGTGGTTGAGGTTTTCTGAGCGAGCAGTATTTCCTGGAGTTGGTGGACAGCGATAGGTTTGGTAAGGAAACGCACCACGTTTTTACCTTTAGCTTTGCCATTAGATGCGGTGTTTGAATACTCGTCCTCATGTCCTGTGATGACCACGAATTTTGGGGTGTTTGGCGATGGGTTATCAAAGCGCTCAACAAGTTCCCAACCACTGCCGCCTGGCATGCGTATGTCGGTGAATACCATATCGATATCACCATGACTTTCGATGATTGCCGTTGCACTATCGATGTCATGAGCGCCAATCGCAACCTCGCCCAGGTATTCGAATGCTTCTAGCATTTCTTCTACGATCCAAGGTTCATCGTCGACTACTAGAATCATCTGGGTTGGGCTGGTCGGTTGGCCCTCAGTTGGGCTGGTCTGGGTTTGACTCGAACAGGCCGCGTAGGTCGGAGGAACAGCGCTTGAATGCGGCGAGTACATGTGGGTCGAAATGACCCGGCATCGTTCTGCCGTCACCCTCAAGAATGATTGAAGTCGCTTTTTCGTGAGACCAAGCAGGCTTGTACGGGCGTTCTGACCTAAGCGCATCATAGACATCGGCTATTGCGACTATACGTGCTGACAACGCCACCTCGGTGCCTCGTTTCCCATGTGGATAGCCTGACCCATCCCATTTTTCGTGGTGACCAATCGCTACTTCTGCGGCCTTTGATATGACGGGATGCGATGAACTCGATAGCATCTTCTCGCCTATGGTGGTGTGGGTCTTCATGATCTCCCACTCAGTTTGGTCCAGCGGGCCTTTTTTCCGAAGGATAGCGTCTGGGATCCCGACTTTCCCAACGTCGTGAAGGGGGGCTGCGAGCTTTATGAGGACCGTTTCGTCGTCAGCCAGTCCCATTTCCTGGGACAGTCTTTCAGCGTAGAGAGAAAGTCGCTGCAGGTGTTCGCCGGTTTCAGGATCCTTAAGCTCTGCTGCGCCTGTTACCAATGCTAGTGCGTCGCGATAGGCGACGTCGACCCGTTCTTCGAGTTCTTTGAGTTGCGCTGAAAAGCCCTCGGCGACCGCGAGGTTTTTTGCCCTTCGTTCCAACTCTGCTTCCTGAGACGCCAATATTCGTCTGGTTGTTGACAGCAGTTCGTCGATATCGATGGGTTTGTTAATGTAATCGACGGCTCCTCGGGCTAGGGCTGCCTTTGCGTCGCTAAACGCCGTGCTGCCGCTGATTACCACGCAGTCTATTTGCTGCTCCTCACGACGGTGTTTTTGGAGTTCATCGACGACCTGAAGCCCATTCAGACCGTCGAGATTAAGGTCGATTAGGAATAAAATTCTGTCGAACTGCCTGCAAAAGCTGAGTGCCTCAGCGGGGTCTGTGAACGTAGCGCATTCCATGCCCTCGAACTCATAGACCTCTTTCACCTCTTCTAGCGATTCTTTGGAATCATCCAGATAGACCACCCGCGCTTCTTGATTTTGGGCGGCAATATCGCCTGGATTGATCTCCAGGACGTCAGATCCATCTGATTTTTGCTCGGAAGATTTCACTTTGTCATCCATGCGCGATTCTCAGAAGGTACTGCAGGTTTAGAGCCTGATCTCGGCGAGCTATCTATCGGTGATATTTGGGTCTCCGCGACCTCATGTCTCGGTGCCACCTATGCTCGCCCGAGAATTTGCCTTAATACTATCATGTTGATAATGGTCAAGTCCGACTTCGGCTCCGTTTTGCCCGTTCGTCTAGGTCTGCGCGAATGGTGGTGGGCTTGAGACGCTGCGTAGGTGAGCTACCACATGACCTGCCCGGCATTCTTGACGACGAGGCCCAGTGGCCCCCCACCTGTGCGTTAGCCTATTTTTCGCTGGTTCGGCTTTGCGATTGAACTGTCGACCGGTTCGTCATCGCAGTACAGTGGCAAACGCAGGGTCACTTTCAGTCCTCTGCTGGTGTTCGACAGCCATAGTTTGCCGCGCATCTCGTTTATCAGGGCGGTACAGACTGCTAGACCTAGCCCTCTATGTTCGGATGGGGCTTTCGTAGATATCGCTCGAAGCCCTGCCTCAGCAAGAACCTCTTTGCTGATACCTCCTCCTGTGTCCTCAACAACAATCACTAGATGTGACTGGCCCGATCGGTCCGCTTTTATGCTGATGTACCTGTCGCTGTCCCCCGAGAGGGTCGCGAGTTGTTCGCGGCAGTTATTCAGAATATTGCGCAGGATCTGTTCACAATTGATCCATTCGCCTGCGATGTGCATCGTTTGGGCGGGTAGATCTCTATCCAGTACTACTCGCTCGAAGCGAAACTCCTCGGCCAACGAGTCTGTGACCGTTTCGATGAGCTGTTTGACATTCACGCGCGTGTGCGCGGAATGGCTTCGGCCGAATCGGAGTATGTTCCCAGTAATCTCTCCAACCCGGCCGATTAGTGTGTCGACCCTTAGCAACTTTGCTCGAAGCGCGTCGTATGGCAGCGGTTCAGCGTCATCAGGCTGATGTAACTGATGCAGCAGATTATTTACGCCAAGCCGCATGGCGTTCAAAGGCTGATTTAATTCGTGAGCCATTTTTGT
>JBMYRY010000260.1:0-4735 GCA_049602795.1 Bradymonadia bacterium | reverse complement strand
GCTTGACCACCATTCCCAGTTACGCCACCAGCAGACTCACCACCATTAGCCCCACCTTGTCCTTCTAATTCATCGGGAGACACACAGTAGCCATCAAGGCATCGAGTGCTACAATCGGTGTCCACTTCACATGGGGTCAGAACTGGTACTGCGTCATCAACGCAACCAAAGACGAGCAAAACGAGGCTTAGGGTCCACAATCGACATAACGAAACCATGGGTCTGTTCTCCAACTAAGGTCATGACTGTATCCTGAGATATTTGAAGCATAACAAATTCGACGACATCATATCGCTGTAATCTATCAACCAACAACAACTCAGAGTCGTGGCACGCCAGAAGCATCCGAAGAATAGACGAAATCCAACTGAGCCCAACGAATCTATACAATGTCAATGACGTAAAGCTGTGATGAACGCGAACAGGGTCAAAGCACAAACCACCGACACGCTTTCTACATACCAGAGAGCGTGTTGTCGGGCGCTCCCGCGCGTTGTTGAGACCCTAGATACGAGCAGAAATGCCCGTTAGAAAGGAGGGGTGATGCGAATGCATCTCAGCTTATTTTTTCTTCTTCTGCCAAGGGAATCGGAATTTCTTTTTCTTTGCTTTCTTGCCCTTGATCTTAAACTTCTGAGCCTTTGCTTTCTTAAAACAGCTAGAAAATTTAGGTCGATTTTTCTTCTGAATCTTTCTGACGCAATCTTTGGACTTTTTCCAATCCGTCTTCTTAACGGTGATGGTGGAGCCGTCACTGACCTTGTAGTCACCAACAGGCAGAAGACCTGTAAACTTCCTCTTCTTCTTGATCGCGGCAAATGCAGTCTCACCTGCATTTCGAACCTCTCGCGCAAATGGAGCATCTGTCCAGGTCAGTTCCGTACCTTTCTTTGCCTTGATTTTGACGTATCCATACGAATCCTGTTCAGCCGAAATCCAGTCCTTCAGTTCTTGTTTAAGTCCATCCGCACGACTCGGTGTATTACAGTCCTTGGGCACATTATTTAAACGAGCCTGTGCCCCCCATAAGCGAGTCAACATCTTGTCAGCACCGTCGAGCTCGCGACCAACGAGTGCACCAATGTAATAGTCCTGGTAGCACATGGACACTTTCTTGAGTCTCAGTAGCTTCTTGTAAGCTGACTGCACCCCTTCCCATCGACCATTCTGTGCGTGCTTGTTTGCCTCGTCGCGCAAATTCCTACGCGAAGATTCCTGCTCTCTATCGGCAAACGCAAGCGTTGGAACAATCAGGCTCGCACCTGCCAAAATCAATGTAAGTAGTGCAATGAATCTCTTCATTTTCTCCCCTATCTCGTCTTGTACACGATTTCATGTACGGGTCTTTGTTAGTATGTGCCGCCCTTCAATGAACTGCACAAAATTGTTGGAAGCCTCCGTAAGAGGCTCCGCAGTTAGTCGTATTATGTTGCCGATAAAACCATCAATCTCACTGTTAAACAATAGGGTTCTAAACCAGAATTACCTCAAGCGAACACTCCCTATGCCAAGACAGCTAAAAGGGTCCATCCTCCGCCCGATTGAATGCTTGCAGCACGCTCGTGCAAACTGTCACATGAGTCAATTTTACACGCTTACTCGACATTAAATGGACAACTGAAAGACCCTAAAATTTAGCATTTGACGACAAAAGGAGATGGATATTCAAATTTACATTCAACTGAGTAAAACCATGATTCTGGAACCCACTCATCAAGAACACCAAAATGTATCTGCCTGAAGGAACGAAGATTAAAGAATTCACCGTAAACGCCGATGACACCTGTGACGTAACCACAAGTGAAGTGTAAGAGATGACAACTTGGATATTCACGGGGCTCGAACGCCTCGCTCAGGGTGTTAAACAGAGTCTTGTGTGGCTTAAATATCGCCATCAACAGTATACACTTTCATTTCGATTTCACGCGTCTTTCGATATCTGGGAAGCTCGATTGAGGCTCAACCGTGCCCAATGCCTGAGTCGTGAACGACTCAATCCGTTTCCATTCAGCCAGATGTGTTCGCCTTGGAACGAATATCTCACGACGGTAGAAAGACGGATTTCTCAATTATCTCCGCCCAAGATTGAACGTCCGGCAAGGGGAAAGGTCCAACAAACGCTTGGGCTCTCGCTCATGATATGAGGGTCGACCAGTCGCCTCGTATCGAGCATGTGGTAACCGTTAGTCAGCTTCACCATGCCTCGTACAACGAGCTCAACATAAATTAAGAGCAAGTATTTGGGTCGGTCCCAACACAAAGATTCATTTAAACCCGCGCATCGAGCACAGCTCACGTTGAGTGTTAGGCCGTGCAGGGACAGGCGAGAAGTACTTCCATTCGCAGCGCACCACCAAATCAAAAGATCGAGAGATTGTGATTTAGGTTAATGTTTGCGTTGTGTGTGTCAGACACGAAAGTACGGCGGACCTAAAATGGATAGATGTCCATGAGGTCATGGCTAGAACGAGGGTTGAGCTAAGGTCGATTATGCCGCTTTTTGGTTGGGCGCAACCGTCATCTTGGTCAAATCATCCCATTCAACGATGACTTCACCACCCCGGAGGTTATACTCGTTCTTCCATTCAGCAAGCAGTTCAATGCATGCGTGGTCCATGTACTCTAACTGATCAATATGGACATGTACTTCATGGCTCCAGGGTACTTCCTTGAGCCTCTGCGCTAACTTGGGTACCGCCACAAACGTACCGCATCCAGTCAGTTGTACATCCACTCGCCGAGCCTCGGTGTTGATATCCAGTTTGACATTGATGTTGGAGAGACCCCAAGCCAGTTTAATCACAGCCAAAACAAAACCGATCAACAGACCGTCTAGGAGGTTCGTCGCCACAATGGCCAGGACAGTGACAAAGTAGACAAATGCTTCACCCTTCCCCTTTTCCATCATCGACTTCGCCACTTGAGGCCTAAACAACTTGTAGCCAATGTACACGAGGATCGCCGCGAGGGACGCAACCGGTATCATTTCGAGCAAAAAGGGCACTAGTCCAACAGCTACAAGCAGCCAAAATCCGTGAATAATCGCACTCAATCGATTCTTAGAGCCTGCCTCAATATTCGCAGTACTTCGGACGATTACCCCAGTGATTGGTAGTGCGCCCACTAACCCTGCCACCAAGTTTCCCAAGCCTTGGGCGGAGAGTTCTTTGTCAAGATTACTTCTCACACCGTCATGCAGCTTATCAACTGCCATCGCGCACAGTAGAGCTTCGGTGCTCGCGATGATCCCGAGTGCCACCGCGGACCCAAGGATACTCGGGTCGAGCAGCTTCTGTAATCCTGCCGCAGTGGGGAATTGAATCATGTCCCCGAAAGAGGCGGGGACTTCCACATAGGCAATGTTAAGACCCATTGCTTGTGCGATTCCCACGCCTGCGATGACCGCCAACAAGGGGGCAGGCATAAGCGCCAACCAGCCGGGAAACTTGTCCTTCACCGCGTTCCAGCCCAATAGGACCAAGAGCGTAGCCACACCCACGCCAGCAGCGAGGTGGTGTGGAGAACCTGCCGAGAAATCAAGTCCCTTCATGATAGCCTGCGGGATTGTGATTAGATTAGTGAGTCCGTTTGCGGCAGGCTTGTCATCGACCATGACATGGACTTGTGATGCAAAGATCAAAACACCGATGCCTGAAAGCATCCCGTAAATCACGGCCGGAGAAATGGCTCTAAACCACTGACCTACCTTAAATCGCCCCGCAACAATCTGAACGATTCCGGCGACTATCATCATCGGTCCAAGCACCTCGAAGCCGTGGGTATTGATGATTTCATAGACGATCACGGCAAGCCCAGCTGCAGGTCCGCTGACCTGTAATGGCGACCCAGCTACAAATCCAACGATTAAACCACCGATGATCCCCGAGACGAGACCCGCAGCAGGTGGTGCACCAGAGGCAATTGCAATCCCCATACAGAGTGGCAATGCAACCAAGAACACCACGACGGACGCGAGAACTTCTCTAAATATATTGTTCGGCTCATTCATGTGAGTCAAAAACCCTTTTGTTTGAATGCTTCACCGTGAAGCGTTTCCATTTTGATCATGTTTCTTAATCTATCCGCCCCAAAGAGTGCTCAAACTCCTTAGGGTTACACAGTGATGGTTACAACCGAAAGTTCATCGAACACCGTTGTTCGAACTACTCCGTTCCAAGCTACAGTTTAACCCGCATCTCAACCCAAAATAGATAAATGACTGACCCGAATTTATCCCCGTTTAAAACTGACTGCGTATTCGTGATTAACAAAACACGAAAAAAGTTTCCACCTTTTTCACAAATATGCAAAGAATTGCCAAACACGGGTTAAAATTTGCGCTACTCATGGCTTTCGACTTCATTTTAAATGTGATAGCTTTTTTCCCTCAGGAGGCGGTTATGTCTAGTTGGACGTTTCTTTCAAATCACGCGCATGTGCTGCTGTCACTGCACCAGGACCACGATTTAAGAATGCGGGACCTAGCGTTGAAGGTTGGAATTACCGAGCGCGCCGTACAACGAATTATCCATGAGCTTGTCGAAGAAAATTATGTCACGGTGAATCGAATTGGCAGGCGCAACCATTACGAGCCGAATCTCAATGCGACGCTGCGACACCCGCTAGAGAGCGGTGTGACCATCGCTCAATTCTTCGACGGCTTAACCAAAGAGGACTGATAGACGTTGTTGAAGGGAGATAGGCTCCACAAGTCCAGTTCCTCCCCCTATATTTT
>JBMYRY010000259.1:0-4790 GCA_049602795.1 Bradymonadia bacterium | reverse complement strand
AATCCGTCAGGGCGCACGCTTTGGCTGGCATAGGACGGCTGTGCAGACTAGAAGGCTTTAATTCAATATTGGAACGATATGAGTTGTTAGGAGACCACGTGTACTTGCGCCGCGCCCGGCATACGGCGTTAGCACGGTGTGCCCGCTCACTGGAGCGTAGACACCGGGAGACGGCATTAGACACATTGCGTTTTGCTGCATATTCCGCTGTAGGACACGAAGCATTGGCGATTACCGCAGCATGCGTCACTTTGGGAGAGGGGCAGGGCGTCAACATCATCTCTAGCATGCTCGACAACGTAGACCATCAGACGGCGTCCGGAATGCGAAAACAACGAATGCTTTTGGAGAAATCGCTTGAAACACAATCTCCGGCTGGACGGGTCGAACGCTTGGAGAAGACGGTGGAAAAGCTTGAGACGCAGCTAGCTGAACATTTGTTACTCGCCCGGAATGAAGGGACAGTCAAAACATAATTCAGCGGACGAGCCGGAATCATCCGAACGATTGGAGAGCAGATAAATGCCACTCACAAGTAATGCGGTCCCAACAACCCCTCCAGCGATCCACATGGTTCTCGAACTCACGCCCGGTGGCTCTGATTCAAGGTATACCTGAGCCTCTTTACCCGGAATTACCAAAACGGTCTCCTTCACGGGATGCTCCTTATTTGTGCCTTTTACCGTAGCGCGGCCTGCCCGTAACTCCCGCAAGGTTGTTGGACAGTCTAACGGACCAAAGTTTTCCGTGGTACCGGGAGCGGACGACGGCTCATGAAACACATTAAATGCCGTCGGCTGAGAGCATTTAACATTGAGCGAACCAAACACCTTAGGGATAAGAGAGCGAATTTTTTTCTCCGCTCGTGCATTGCGCCGCTTATCGCTAACAATCGACTTATAGCCGTAGAACTCCTTCAACGCCTCTTCATATCGACCAAGTTCCTCGAAACAACGGGCGACATTCCACTGCAAACGTATTTTCTGACGTCGATTGTTGGTTTTTGTGAGTAATGTCTGAAAGTGCTGCAGTGCGGCCTGAAATTCCCCCTGCTTAAAAAGGTTCGTTGCCTGGTCGACATTATACTGCTTGATCGGCGCCGCATTAACGGGACAGATGAGCAATAGGCTGATCAACACGCATAGAAACTTCTTCATGATTGGAGTCTAATCCTAAACAGCGAATTAGTCTACCCACTCCAGACAATTCCGCCCAAACTCACAATTCCTGAATTTCAACCGGTCGGGGGCGAACTGGTTTAGTCCTTTTCGGTCTTCGCTTTGCACGCTGCGTTTTCTTCTCAGGGGCTTTAGCAGTTGGCTTCCTCTCCGGCTTTCGTTCTGCCGAGGGGCGGCGTACAATGGACTTCTTTGGTGGTTTACGCTTGTTTTTGGAAGTCGATTTGCTCGTGGGGGTTAGTTTCTTGACCGGAGGCTGTACAACTTCCCGGATCGCCCGGTCGCCCGCATCGGCTTCGCGACCAGCCGAATTAGTCTTCATTTGTGCAGGCACAACGCTATTGTCCACCGGTTTCGTTAGTGGCGGCAACGATTCTTGCTGCTGCTGTGACTCCAACCTCTGGTCAGACGCCCCGTTTGAATTGACCAACCAGACTGCCCCCCCCAAAACAATGCCCAGGAGCGCCAATGCTATCCACGCCATCAAGGGCCTTCCGTCCTGAATCTCCTTGGGCTGGGTTAATACGATCGGCGTTTCTCCGCCCATTGACTCCCTTACCCTCGTCGCGACCACTGAGACCGAGTCAACGGAGGTCTGCTCTAGTCCACCAAAGGGAACGGCCGCCTCTTCCAAGATCGAGGGGGCTTCTAGTCCGTCGGATGTAAAGCTCCCCAACGAATCCATCTGGTCTAAAGCCTCTGCCATCTCCCGTGCCGAGCTATATCTGTCTTCAGGAAGCTTACACAGTGCCACTGCAATAATCTTCTGCGCAGCAAGGGGAAGTCCACTCAAGTCGGGCACTGCACCTTCGAGATGTGCTCTGAGCGTATCGATTTTCGACTCACGCGCAAACGGACGTTTACCGGTGAGCATCTCGTACATTAGAATCCCTACCGCATAGAGATCGCTCGCTGGACCCACCGGTTGATTGCGGATTTGCTCAGGCGACATGTAATTTGGTGTCCCCAACAGAGTTCCGGTCATGGTCGGTTCATCCTCATCCTCGTGATCCGCCAAAAACTTCGCGATACCAAAATCAAGAACCTTTACCAAATCGCCCTGAAACGCATCTTCACAAACCATGATATTGGTCGGCTTCAGGTCTCGGTGAGTAATGTTTTGTTTATGCGCCGCTGCTAACGCCTTCAGAATAGAACGCGTCAGAAATCGAACCCGCTGCCAACCCATGGGTGCGCTTGAGCGGATCACTCGCCCCAAATGCTCTCCGTCAACGTATTCCTGCGCAATGAAGAAGAAATCATTTAACCCACGCCCGGTTTCCGATTTTACTTCGGCGAAACGAATGAATTGAACAATGTTCGGATCGGAAAGGCGAGCGAGGGCTTTCGCCTCCCGAATGAAACGTCTACGAACCTCAGGCCGTCTACCCGCGTGCCCGTGGAGGATTTTTAGCGCAACAACACGACCAATGGGCTGCTGAATCGATCTGTAAACGGACCCAAACCCACCTGAGCCGATGATGCCAACGATGGCAAACTCTTCCCCGATCAGACGCCCGAGCAGCGGGTCACCGCGCCCCTCGCGATAGGAGTCCTCATCGACCAAGTATGATTGATCGTCGGGACATTGAGCGCCGAAAGCGGCTGCGGGATCTTCATGTTCACAGATTGTGCAGCGCATTCTTGGCGGTCGCCCTCCTGAGGGACAGCATTGGTCAATCTGAGTGAAAAGTCAATCTGCTCAAGAACTCAGTGCAGTGTTGGCTCATCAACTTCAGAAAAGCCGAGCAAAGCGGTCGCGACGACCGCTGTGAGTTCCGCGCAATACAAATTACAAATACGCCAACGACCACATGGAGTAAGCGAAATCCGCAACCAAAGCGTGGGCGCCTCTAAGGACATGTCATCCCAAATCTCGCCCAGCTCCGCCCCTAGCATGGTGTTAAGAGAATGCCACTTTTCGACATCTATTCCGCAGCACTCCCGACGAAAATCTGCCCACTCATCATCACGAAAAAGTGAATCGCACAATGCTTCGAGGCACAGTAGAAGGCGAGTATCATTGTCGTCCAGGTGCATAATTGATCACGGCTTTTGTTTATTAAGATGACCCCAATTATCAGACTTTTCGAGCGAGGTAGAAGGAAATCGTACCCGGGGCAAAAATCAGCATTGCAAAAATGAGCAGCACCGTTGGTAATGGTTGACCTCTTACCACCTATCACGTTATCTGCTCCCAACCATCGACAAAATGACTGGATTGAAGAGGAACTCGTCATGAGCATTGAGGTCATCAAAAAGAAAGAGCAAGACGCACTGGCTCTAATCGAAGGGGTGTGCAGCTTTGACGCACTTCGAGATTTTGAGGTTCAGCAGGTTGGTAAAAAAGGGGAAATCACCCAATTAAGCAAACTCATAGGCACTCTCCCTGGTTCAGAGCGTCGGGCTTTCGGTCAAGCAGTCAACGAATCCAAAGGCGTCGTCTTAGATGCCATCCAGAGAAAGCGAGACGAACTAACTGAGCGGCAGATTGAATCAGAGTTGAGCGATGAGAGTTTCGACCCTACGAGAACGGACATTCAGACAGGTAATGGCACACTCCATCCACTTACAATTGTTCAAGAGGAACTCGAGGAAATTTTTTCGGCCATGGGGTTCATGGTGCTCGACTATCCAGAAATTGAGGATGAGTTCCACAATTTTGAAGCCCTAAACATTCCTGCGGACCACCCAGCTAGAGATATGCAAGACACCTTCTGGCTCAAGAATGGGAGTTTACTCCGAACACATACATCACCCGGTCAAATTCGCGCGATGGGTGAGTTTCAAGTACCGTTTCGCGCAGTCTTCCCAGGAAAGGTGTTTCGTTACGAAGCGGTCGATGCTTCCCACGAGCACACCTTTCACCAAATCGAAGGCTTGATGGTGGCAAGTGAGGTTTCTGTAGCAAATCTAATCAGCGTCATGAAGACGGCATTGAGTGAAATTTTTAGACGAGATGTCGAGGTTCGATTGCGACCTGGATACTTTCCTTTCGTAGAACCAGGCTTCGAACTCGACATGCGATGTCTCATCTGTGGTGGTTCAGGCTGCAAGGTGTGCAAGAACAGTGGATGGGTCGAGTTTCTCGGCTGCGGTCTCGTTCACCCGAATGTACTCACGGCGGCAGGTCTTGATCCCAATAAGGTTCAGGGTTGGGCCTTCGGAATGGGGCTCTCTAGACTTGTTATGATGCGATATCAAGTAGATGACATTCGACATCTTATGTCAGGAGACATTCGCTTCCTAAAGCAGTTTAAGGGGGGGGCACGATGTTAATTAGTTGGAATTGGTTGAATCGACACATTGACCTCGAAGGACTAGACCCCAAAGAAGTCGGTGCTCAATTTACGCTCAAGGTTGCTGAACTCGACGATGTTTACGAGATCGGGGCTGGTCTGGACGGTGTTAAGACAGCGCGAATCGAACGCGTTCGGGCGCATCCCGACGCGAAGAAGTTGTCCATCGTCAACATACACGATGGCGCGAAAGAGCATGAACTTGTATGCGGTGCACCCAATGTTAAGAACGCTGAAGGCAGCGTAGTCGCATGGGTGCAGCCGGGCACCACACTGCCCAACGGCATGGAGATTGCCGTGGCGGAGATTCGTG
>JBMYRY010000258.1:0-4794 GCA_049602795.1 Bradymonadia bacterium | reverse complement strand
AACATGAAAACCTAATCTTTCGAATTCTCTCTGAACCGCGCCATCGAGAGGGGTGATGACGAGCTTCCGTTCGTTTTGGGTTTGCCATCTGATTGTGGGAGTAGACCTTAACTGGGGTCTGTTTTCCATTGGGTCATTTGGTTGTATTGCGAGCTTACTTTGAGCGGTAACGAGGTCACCACGCACCTTTGCCCGGACTTCCAGTGTTGCAACACCGGGCTGAGATGGTGCTTTACATTCAGCTTGCCACGCAAGTCTCTCAGTGAACTCTAGGGGCGCCCAAATCGATGGTTGCGGTGGCGCAAGCCATCGATATTCAACGTTGCTGATTGCAATAGGGTAGTTGGCTTTGGTGTCCACCCCTACAACTCTGATCACAGTGTGTTGATCGATGATTTGGTCTTGTGAACCGTAAATTCGGATGCCTGTATTCACCGCAACCTGACTGAGAGAAAGCATCCAAGTAATTAACATTGCGAACCACAACAGGACCAGCGCAAACCCAATGTGACGGCTTCGTTTCGATGTCATTGAATCTCTGTCGCATTCAGACCTGATGGTCGGCTCAATTTGGCCTTTAACGCGGCGACATGCCGTACAAATTCAACTTTGCTCTCCGCAGGTATCGATTTTAGACGGGGGCGTTTCACAGATAGCGGATTGACGAACCGTCCGTTCTTCTTCATGGCAAAGTGAAGGTGTGGTCCGGTACTGCGTCCGGTTGTGCCTACGCGACCAATGATTTGTTTTGCCTCTACTCGAGTGCCTCGCTTGATACCTTTTTCAATTTTGGACAGGTGAGCATATGCCGTCGTTATGCCATTACCATGATCGATCTTGATGAGTTTCCCATTTGCCCCTTTCCACCCCGAAAAGCTGACCCGACCACGCCCTACTGACCACACAGGCGTTCCAGTTGGCGCCGCATAGTCCACACCGTTATGTGCTTTGGTGTAACCAAGGATTGGATGCCGGCGCTTCGATGAAAATGTACTCGAAATTCTCGCAAACCTTAGCGGTGTACTGAGTAAACTCCGCTCAACACTACCACCTGCCTCATCGTAATATCTCATCACCCCTTTCTTGGATTCAAATCCGAAAATGGAGAAGCGACGGCTCTGCCCTCGATAACTCAGGGCTACGACCCGGTCGTATTTCATGAATTCGCCTGATGAGCGATGTAGCTGGTCGACGAGCACATTGATTTTATCGCCCTTTTGAACGTCTCGTCTCAGGTCCATATCCCAGGCTAAGACCTCTGCGAGCAGTGGCGTTAGACTGGGTTGGGCGCCAGCGTCCTTTACTGCTTGACCGATACTATGGGTGAGTGTCATTTGAATCAACTCGGTGCGAGTTGTCAGGGGCAGCTTCTTCTTTTCTACTGTCCATTGCTCGTTGGAGTCGAGTCGTGCACTGAGAAATGAGGTCGCTCTCGGTTTGGTGAATCGAAGTTCTAATCTGTCTTCGTTCGTGCGACAGGATTTGAGTGAGAGACCTGGGCGGATGCGACGGCTCGGCAAATGAGAATCCAGGGCGACCGTCAACTTTTGTTGCAGAGAACGGGTGAGGTCGACGTGTCCTAGTAGATGCCCCAAGGTTTGCCCAGCTAGGAGCGTATACTCCTGACATGTTTGTGTTGGTCTAGCGGGGCTTTCTTTAGTACCTATGTCTAATTTCTCTGCTATCCGAGGTGCTTCCTGGTTAAGTTGAGGCTGGTCAGTCATACATGAGAGCATGAGACTCGCGGTCCCTAGGAGAAACGCTGGTCGTATCACGAGCTGAAGTGTCCTTTAAGGCTAGGTACCGACTTTTCGTCGACCCACACGGAGATCTGGTTACCTTCAACAAATAGTGATGCATCACTTGGTAAGGGGACTGGGCGAGTGAAATTTGCCGACAGTGTGCCATGGCTCCGAGATAGTAACCCATGCGACAAGAGATGCTCGTATGCTTTGGATAGGGTACCAAAACCGTGCTGGATACATGATTTAAAACCGGACAAGCGAGCCGCGGGTCTCAGCCAATGAATTGGATTAAAGTCGCCCGTAAGGCAAGCAAAGGTAAATCCGTCATTCGCCGTGCTCGATAGCGAGGCGAGCTTTGTCTCCTCGGGAGGACGGAGCGGCGCCGTGGTCTTGTTGGTTCTTTGTTCTCGTGGTTTCGGCAATAGAAATCGGACCTTGGATTCAAGGACGCATTGGCCGGATGGGGTGTGCGTTTCACTGTGAAGGTGGATTAAGTCGTATCTATCAGCGGTCTCTATTCGATCGAAATGCGTGTGCAGTTTTAGCTCAATGTTTGTTGGGATTTTATCGGAGTAGTGGATGGTACATCCACCATTGAGTAGCTTAGTCAAGCGCATGCCTCGACCCTGGATACATCGAACCAATGAAGGCATCGTCCAGAAGGGAAACAAGGTCGGCGGTACGTACGGTCCCCAGTCTTCGGGATTACCTCCGCTCCAGAGAATAAAGTCTCTCACGAGTGCTTCATTTAGTTTGAATGGCTGAGCTGGAATGACTTTGGTTTTAGATGCGAACGGATTGAGTGCGCCAGCAAATGACCGAAGTGTCTTTATTTGTTTTGGCAAATGCTTAATAGCTGAGACTGATCGCACAATGAATCCCCTAGGCTCTTTCTCATTAAGAACCTAGTTTGTTCGAAGATGATGAGCAAGCAAACGTCTGGGCTTTTCTGTCGTAGTCAGCTATTGAAGTGAAACACGGTCTTGGGTGGGATGGATGGATAATCGAATTTTGGTCGTTGATGATGAAGAGAGCATCCGCACGGTGCTCAGAACTCTTCTCTCAAGGATGGGATATGAGGTGTTCTTGGCGTGTGATGGGCAACAAGCCCTTGATTTTCTTGCCAATCAGGACGTGGATTGCGTGATGACTGATTTGCGTATGCCCAATATGGACGGGATGAAGTTACTTGAGAACTTGCAGCAGACGCATCCTGAGATTCCTGTGGTGGTTCTCACGGCTCATGGTTCCGTCGATACGGCCGTTGAGGCCATCAAATTAGGTGCTTTTGATTTCTTGTCGAAGGGCTGTGACAACGATGATGTCGCTACTGTTGTCGCGAAGGCACTTGCTACACGTGCATGTCATTCCTCTCGACCTGCGACGATGACGACCGCGCCTGGTGGGCGTTTTGGTTTGATTGGTTCATCTCAGAGCATGAGACGAATCTACGAGGTCATTGAACGCGTCGCTGCGAGTCCATCAACCATACTAATCACGGGTGAAAGTGGAACAGGGAAGGAATTGGTGGCTCGGGCTTTACACAAAGAGAGCGAGCGACGCGAGCAGGCCTTTATCCGAGTCAACTGCGCAGCGATTCCGACACCCTTAATTGAGTCGGAGTTGTTCGGATACGAACGTGGTGCATTTACCGGCGCGGTTTCAAGTAAGCCTGGTCGGTTTGAGCTTGCGAATGAAGGGACGCTGTTTCTAGACGAGATTGGTGAGATCTCCTCGGAGATGCAAGTTAAGCTATTGAGGGCGATTCAGGAAAATGAATTCGAGCGGGTAGGTGGTGTTAAAACCATCAATGTGAATGTTCGACTGATTGCCGCGACCAATCGAGACCTCGCCAAACAGGTAGAATTAGGTCACTTTCGCGAAGATCTCTTTTATCGTTTAAACGTGGTTCCAGTCTGTTTGCCGCCACTGAGAGAACGCATGGATGATTTTGAGGACATACTTAATCACCTATTAGGACGATTCGCCGTTCGATTGAATCAGTCTCCGCGCAGATGTACTAAAGAGGCGGTCGAACAACTTAAGCGGCACTCCTGGCCAGGAAATATTCGTGAACTAGAAAATATTGTAGAGCGCACATTACTTTTTAGCGATCAAAATGAAATTGGATTAGAGGACCTTGCATTTTCCGCAACGTCAATTGTCATGAATGCTGAGGCATCCGTACTTTCCGTCGATGCCGATGAGGACTTAAAAACACGTGTTCGAAAGATCACGCGCAAAGTTGAGCAAGACATGATCGAGAGAGCGCTTGAAGACACGTCAGGAAACGTAACTCAGACTGCGAAAAAGCTGGGGATCTCAAGAAAAAGCCTTCAAATGAAGATGAAAGAGTTAGGACTGCGAGAGGCTTTGTCGTAACCCACCAACAAAATGTGGTTCGGGTAAGTTTACTCAGGGTCAATACGCATGTATGATTCCGCAAGTACGTGATCGGTCGGTGGAGTCTTCAAAAATGAAGAGAGACGATAAGCTAATGAACTTTAAAACTGTGCTCGCACTTTTGGCGAGCCTCTGTATAAGCAACCTGTCGACTGCGGCAGAAATCGTCGATGTGATGGATGCTGCCGAGCCTGATAATCCCATCGATGTTCGCCTAGATGTTAACTATGACCGCGCGTTGAGACGTTCAAAAATTACTCGTGAACTAAACTGCTATAACCAGCCGCTCTGTCCCCAGAGACCTGGCGAAGTGGGATACGTAGGTAAGATCGTTAACGTCAAGGAGCTTCGTTACGAGCGAATTACCCAGCGGGTTGTACCCAAACTCCGCATTGGTATGTACCATGACCTAGAATTCGCCGTCACAATGCCAATTGTGGTGGGGGACACGCAGGGTATTCGATTTGCTGGAGATGGCGGTAAACGAAATTCTCAACAGATCGACGGAACGATCAGTTCTATTTCAACCACTCGGACCAGACAGTTCCCCGATGGAGATGATGAGGACATGAATCCGGACCAAGTACCTGAAGATTCTTTGTTTCTGGTACCGCCCTATCCGAATTTAATGGCAGGACTACCTGAG
>JBMYRY010000257.1:0-4803 GCA_049602795.1 Bradymonadia bacterium | reverse complement strand
GTAGACCTTCAAGAAGCAATCAAGCAGAATCGATTCCGAGAAGATCTCTTCTATCGCATTAATGTCGTCGGTCTACAATTGCCTCCACTTCGAAAACGCGAGGATGATGTCATATCGATCGCACGGCACCTTCTGAGTCAATACAGCGCCGAATTCGGTCGTAACTCAATTGCTCTGGGACAAGCGAGCATTCGTGCATTGCTCAAACATCAGTGGCCTGGAAACATTCGCGAGCTTCAAAACAGATTGCGAAAAGCTGTTTTACTGACCGACAACCGAAAGCTTACTCCAGAGGACTTGGAGTTAAATCCCCTCGCTCAATCTCAATCGATCCGTCCTCTTGCTATCGCGAAAGAAGAATTTCAAGCAAGCTATATTGACGAAATCCTCGCCCTCAACAACTACAATCGAACCAAGACCGCAAAGGATTTAGATGTCGATCCCCGAACCATATTTCGCCATCTAGAAAAAAAACGAAAGCCGGACGAATAATACGAATGCAACTCAATTCATTTCCTTGAGTTGCCCTATCAATCGGAAAAACCCATCGGTCGCTTAAGTGGTTACAAAAAAAGTTTGGGATTTCGAAAATATTTTCCAGTTCTCTTTGCAGCGAATGTCCAAACTCTGATACAAAATGCCACAGAATTATGGATTGCGTTGAGGCGCGGTCAAGACACTAAACGTATTTTGGAGAAAAAGTATGCGTACATTACGTCAATGGCTCGTAATTTCACTAGCGATTTCGGCGCTAGTCCTCAGCACCGGATGTGCTGACGACTCAGGTGCTGGCACAGACACCAATGACGGCGGCAACGCCAACAACATGTCAGGTGTTGGCGGAGAAGGCGGCGCGGCTGGCGCAGGCGGCGCGGCTGGCGAAGGTGGTGAAACTGCTCAGGGCGGCACGGCTGGAGAAGGCGGCGCGGCTGGAGAAGGCGGCGCGGCTGGCGGCGAGGCTGGTGCACCTGCGGGACCCGTTGCGGTTACATGTGACGAGGACACTGCGCCTCTACCCGAGAGCGCTGCTGAGGGCGAATTTGCACCAAGCACACGCATCTCAAGTGTAGCCATTCCTGCCGACAAGGCTGCAGCGGATGCAGCGGGCTGTGCAACTATGGGTGCAAACAACGGTTCTGGCTTGACTGGACTTCTTTCGACGCTCATGATCGGAAGCTTGGATGAATTCTTCGCAGCAGACGCTGAGGACCCAATCCACCTCCTTGCCCAGATGTCTGGTTGGGCAGCTGGTCAGACGGGTGCAGAAGCGGTAGACCCAGTTCTTAAGATGTTCCTTGGTGAGACGAACGAGGCGGGTGAGATGCTCGTTTCGGCTGACAGCTTCGACGCTGACGGTAATAACCTCATTCAGTTCCCTGCAGAGATCAATGGTTGCTTGGTCAAAACTGAGCGAGGTCCATTCTCGTTCACGCTTCCATTCAACGGTGTCGTTATCACCTTGAACCTGGCACAGACTGAAATCGCCGGTAAGGTCTCGGTTGCTGATAATGGTATCAATATGACTGAGACGAACATCAGCGGATACTTCACTCGCGAAGCAATTGCAGATCTGATTCGTTCACTTGGTGAACTCTGCGCAAGCGACAACGCTCCTGACTTCTGCAACGATGTTGGTGCGTTCCTCATGGGCGACCCAAATCAATTGGTTGACCTTGTTGCATCATTCGTTGGTGGTTTTGACGCCGCTGTCGACGCATCAGGTGCTGTCGCCGACAGCTGCGCTGGCGCTGATTGTAACGCAGTAAGCGTTTGCCTCAACGTTGCATCTGACGCCACGCCAATCGCCGGTCGTGCTGCGGCTGAAGAGCCTGCGGCACCTGCTGAGGGTGGCATGTAAGCCTTAGTCGGTCATAGACCACTGTGAAAAAGGCAGCCGTATGGCTGCCTTTTTTTTGCCTAATACGCGCCAATATCTAAGTCAGTCATCATTCTTGGCGTCACAAGCGGGAACGCAGGTCACACCCTACTCACCGCATACACCTCTTCAAAACGCGCAGCGACTTCATCCCAGTGATATCTTGACCGCACCCACTCTCGACCCTCGGCAGCCCGAGCTTTCACCTCATCTGAATGGGCGTGGACATGCGTCATAGCAGTAGTAAGCCCTTCTACATCATCCACATTGATCAGTTCAGCATACGGACCAACGACTTCGGGGATAGACCCAGTGTTGGTGCTGATGAGTGGAGTGCCAATGGCTAATGTCTCCGCCATGACATTGCCGAAACTCTCGTGCCTCGAGGGTAAGACCACCAACGATGATGAAGCAACTTCATCTGCGAGAGTCTCTGGATCGCACCAATCAGTCCAACGCACTCTTTGACTGACCCCCAAACGGCGAGCTAAATCTTTTAGGGCAATCTCCTGATCACCACGACCGATGACATGCAAATTTAATTGGGTTGGTCGGAGGGCCTTCAAGAGGACATCTACGCCCTTGTCATGTGCGAGCCGACCATAGAAAAGAACTTCATCTCTATGGGATAAGTCGTCCCAACGAACATTCCAAAACCGTTCATTAATCCCGTTGGGTATGACTCTTATCTTACTCTCCGATACGCCATAGGCACCTTGCACACCGTGCGCTGCGGACGTTGATGTGGGACAGACCCAATCAGCACCATGAATCAACTTACCCAAGACTGGGTATTTCGCATCAAACACCCAAAGACGAGCTAGGGAGAGTAAATCACCGTTAGGCTTTAAATGAGTCGGGTACCAGGGGTATCTCGGCGTCACAACTAAACTGAAGTCAAGTCGACTTCGTAACCTCGGAATGAGGGCCCCTTCTTCACCCTGACAATGGACAACATCTAACCGTTTCTCCGCAAATAGACTCTCAATCTCACGTCGGACGGAGATCGCGTTCAATGGTCTAAAGGGTGCCTGTCTTGAGGAACGAGCGCCGAAGAAAGCCGCCCAGCGAACCTGATATGGCAAATTGTCGGGCTCAACAATTCGGTCAAACGGCGCCCTGGTATACACCACGGTGACCTCGTGTCCACGCATCGCAAGTGCTGATGCGAGTTGATGGGTAGATCGCTGACCACCGCCACTGTAGGGCGACCACGGTGAAAAATTTGTTGTTAACGCGATCCGCATCGCTCACTCATCTTGGCTAAGATCTTCTGTGCCGCTACCGTCCATGTCCCGTTCTCGATGACATGTTTTCGTCCAAACTCTCCCAAGTTACGACCGTATTCCGCGTTCTTCAAAATCGGTAAAACCCCCTCAAGGAAGGCATGTACATTATCGGGCTCGACCAAGACGCCACTTCGTCCATCCACAACTGCATCTGGGATACCGCCTGAATGGGCGCCAACTACGGGTGTACCGCAGGCCGATGCTTCACAAAATACGAGCCCAAACCCTTCCACGGAACTACCAATTTGACGCGCCGGCATCACAAAGCAGTCTAATGCACAATATGCCCTTGGCAAATCGTCATACGGGATCTTGCCCAGAAATACGCACTGGGCAGATACATTGCATTCAATTGCAAGCCTCTGTAATCGCTGCTCGTCATCACCCGCGCCTACAATTACGTAGCGGAGTTCGGGGCATTCACTCAACAGCCTCGGCATCGCTTGAATAACCGTATCGATCCCCTTTCTCGGAACCAAGCGCGCAACAGTCCCAATCAAAGGACCATTGCCAAGATTGTAGTCGGCACGAAAACGTTTTCTGGCAGCCTGCCGGTCTAGGTGCATAAAGCGAGCGACTTCAGTCCCATTCGGGACAACATGAATTCGCTCAACATCAACACCATCATCTTTTAACAATTGCCCCGTGTAATGACTCACTGGAAACACACCGTCCGCTTGCCGCAACACCTGACGTCGATGGATTGCATATCCAGTTTTCAACCCAAAAGGCATGATGTTCTTTCTCAGTTCCTGTGCATGGGCTGCAATGAAGACCGACTCAACCAATCCCTGTTTCCGAGCCCGTAAAGCAGCGGCAGCAACGTACCAATGCCCGGTAAAAATGGCATCAAACTGGCGTAACTTTAGACGCTTCTTCAAGTGTGGAAAGACTGTTAACCGCATCGTATTGGAGCTTCCGGGCACACGAAACACGTCAAAGTCTCGTTTCTCATCAGCCAGAGTTGCCCCCTCTTGCGCCGGTGCCATGACAGCGAAGTCAGCGCAGTGTTGACCCCACTCCCGCGACAAACAATCCGCGTATGTTTGAATCCCACCAATCGCCGGCGGATAATCTTGGGTGAGCATCAATAAGCGAAGGCTCAACGCTCCCATCCTCCAAGGATGCAGTTCGACTTACAGCAGCGATTCTGACTCGACTCAGTAGTAATGCATCTTACAACGAACGGTTGCCCCATTACCATTTCTCCATGATCGCCTTGTCATCCGAGCGACTTTTTACTTTGGAGGGTTTGGGGGTAACCGCACGTCTTTTGGTCTCTGGGACCTTTGCTGATGGAGTGGGACGGGTCACAGGTTTAGACGACCGTGGTTCGCTGGTTTGCGTTCGCCTGGTTGTTCGAGCCGGACGTTTCTTCTTAATTCGGGTTGAGTGTTTAGGAGATGGTGACATCGCCTGCTTCTTCGTCTTCAGTTTGGTCCCTGAGTTCTGCGAGCCAATTGGACCGGGCGTCTCAACAGACTTTTCAATCTCGACTGGAGCGAGTCGCACTGTTGTCTTAGGCGAACTTGATTGCAGAGTCACACGCTTCGATTCATAACCTGTCATCTTGAGTTGCCAGGTCACAGGCATTTTTTTCGACTCAAGGTCAAGAGACAAAGGGGTCTGCCCCAACTT
>JBMYRY010000256.1:0-4848 GCA_049602795.1 Bradymonadia bacterium | reverse complement strand
TGGGGCGAACTCGTGTGTTTGGAAAATGATGTGATGACGGGACGTTCCCTTGCAGACATTGCTGGCAGGGTACGAAACGTTGAGCCGGAACATCCGCTCATCAAAACTGCCATGGCTGTTGGCACGGAGTTCGGTCAACCTATCTAGACCTCGGACATGTCAAAAGATCCTCTCCGCGTCGCTACGGAAGGGCGGATTTAGCCTTTACGTTCTCTTCCGAGAATGGGACCATCCAGCACGAATCATGGGAACTATACTGAGAGGTGTTCATTGAGAGCGGTATCGTACAAACAAAGCCAAATCGAAGATAACTACGACGCCATTCTGATCGGCTCAGGCATTGGTTCCCTTGTGACTGCCGCAGCGCTTGCCAAGAAGGGAAAGCGATGCCTTGTGCTTGAAAGACATTATGCCCCAGGCGGCTATACCCATACCTTCCGGCGACGTAATTACGAGTGGGATGTCGGTGTTCATTACATCGGAGAGGTCATGCGCGAACAAAGCATGATGGCAAAACTCTTTAGGTACGTGGGGGATGGGTCTCTGGAATGGGCAGATATGGGCGAAGTATACGACCGTATTCGCTTTGGAGATGAGATCTTCGACTTTGTGCGCGGTCGGCAAGCCTGGACCGACAAAATGAAAGGTTACTTTCCAGATACTGCGGACACTCAAGCAATTGATGCCTATGTAGAGTTGGTTCGGGATGCCGCCCGCGAAGCCCGTCGATTCTTTGCCGAGAAGGCGATGCCCGCACTCGTTTCAAAAGTCGCCGGAGGCTTTATGAGAAAGGGATTTATGGCGTATGCAGGCCGTTCTACTCTCGATGTTCTCCGTTCCATCACGTCGAACAAGAAACTCATAGCAGTCCTGACCGGCCAATACGGAGATTACGGTCTCCCCCCTTCCCAAAGCAGCTTTGCGATGCATGCGTCGGTGGTTCGTCATTACTTCAATGGCGGTGCATATCCCGTAGGAGGCTCCGCTCGTATTTTCGAGTCGATTCTACCAACCATCATGGAGCCCGGGGGTCTTGTAGTTACCAATGCTGAGGTAAAGAGAGTAATCTCTCAAGGACGTAAAGCCACTGGCGTCGAAATGGCGGACGGACGCGTCTTTACAGCGTCATGCATCGTAAGCGGGGCCGGGGTATCAACGACGGCAAATCACCTCTTAACGGAACAAGACGTGGCGAAGGCTGGCTTGAAGAAAACCATTCAGAGTGTTGAAAGCTCTGCCGCTCACCTTTGTCTATACTTGGGCTTTAATGGGGACGCAGCTTCACACAACTTACCCAAAGCGAACTGGTGGTATTATCCTGATGAATACGACCACGATAATTTAACCCGGCGTTTTGCAGAGGATTCGAACGCAGACTTTCCGGTCATCTATGTCTCATTTCCCGCCGCCAAGGATCCCACATGGGCGGAACGCTTTCCAAACCGCAGTACGGTCGAAGTCATCACCGTGGCCCCCTTCGACCAATTTAAGCCATGGCTCGACACGCGTTGGCACAAACGTGGTGATGCTTACAACGATCTGAAGGCAGAAATCAGCGAACGAATGCTAGAGAAACTCTATGAACTCGAGCCACAATTACGCCCGCATCTTGACCACTGCGAACTGTCAACGCCTCTATCCACGCGTCACTTTTGCAATTACGACCAGGGAGAAATCTATGGTCTGCAACATGATCCGAGCCGTTTTCACGTGCGTTCTTTACGTCCCGAAACGAGTCTCAAACAGTTCTACTTGACTGGACAAGATGTCGCCACCGCCGGCGTGGGCGGAGCAATGATCGGTGGTTTGCTCTGTGCGAGTACCATTCTCAAAGCGAACTTAATGAATGAAGTGATCGTAAGTTAGCACCCAAGATCAAGAGGCAGTCATAGACAAAAAACGTGACTAAGTTCAGCTACCATGGTCACTGCGCTTTAATTTCAAACGGAGAGCCTTTCCTTTTCTTGGTCCGCCGTTTCTGTTTTCTTGCCCGCGACAATGTTAGTTCTTTGACCAGTAAGGTCGCGTTGGGATCTAATGTGATCTGCTTTGCCATGTACCCTGGCAACGAGACAGTTAACTCTCTCGTCTGTTCGACTTTCTTCAAAGTCCCTGTAAATGGCGTCAGCCCCACCCTCTGCCCGTCGACCATCAACACAGCACCAGGCGGGCTCGTTCTAATCTCGAGCGTGACGTCTGTCTTCAAGTCATCCGCTTTCGCCGGCTTCACCGTGTTTTTGTCAACAGCTGCCACCATATCGGCTGATTTGGTTATCCCCTCCCCGGCAGCTACCTTCGTCGAAGCGGATGTTGACGTCTCCATCGCAATTGGTTTGGAAGGCTTAGTCAACTCTGAGGTCGACTTGTCATCCTTCGACACAGCAGATTGTTGTGACGACGACGTCTCCTCCTTCACAAAGGTAAACAGAAGTAACGACAGAATGACGCCGAGACCAACCGCAACGAAATAAGAGCGTTTGCGGACGGGGACGGTATCCATCTGAAGATTGGTCCCCGTCAACCTGACACTAGACCAAAGGTCTTCAATTAATTGTAACTCAGCGATGAGCGCATCACTCGAACGCGTTCGGTCAGCAGGATCCTTCTCAAGGAGTCGGAACACCATCGCTTCATATCCTTGAGGTAAGGACCCTGAGAAGCCAGCATCACGAAGTGTCGGTGGCTGTGAATCAATGTGCTGCATCAAAATTGCGTAGGGCGTCGAACCAGAAAACGGTGTTTTTCCCGTGAGACATTCAAACGCGATGACCCCGAGTGTGTAGAGGTCACTTCTTGCATCAACCGACCTGCCATGAGCTTGCTCTGGACTCATATAAAGCGGCGTGCCCCAGAGATTACTGCTACCCGTCATGGTCATTTCTTGAAGATCTTTGGAAATACCGAAATCGATTACCTTGACAACCTCTTGCCCACCCAAGGTCTGCAAAAAGATGTTCGACGGCTTCAAATCACGATGCACAAGCCCAACGGCATGCGCTTCCGACAGTGCACTCGCCACATCTTTGAGTAAGGTCAATGTTTGACGTGGACCAATACCTATTCGGCCCTCAGCTTCGAATCGCTCCAAGCGTTCGCTCAATGTTTCGCCTTCAAGTAGCTCAGTAACAATGAAGGTCTGCCCTTGTTCAGTCTGCCCATAATCAAACAAACGCAGGGTATTGGGATGCTGGAGGCGAATGTAACGAGTTGCCTCTTTCTCAAAGCTCTGTTTAGATTCCTCCGCGTAGACACCACTCACCTTAGGAAGCTTAACCGCAACCATCCGTCCGACCTTCTCGTCGAAAGCCTTGTACACAGCAGCACTCGCGCCCTTGCCGAGCAGAGATTCAATGCGATAGCGATTTTCAATATACGACCCGATGAGTCCGTCTCTGGACGGTTCATGACCCATTTTCACCGAATTATCTTTATCTATCATCACCTAAATGTTCCGAAATGGTCATTGGACCGCAGAATCCTTCACTTTGTATCACTATGACTAAGCGAGCTTGACGAAACAACCAGTCATTTATTTCAACCGATAAAAGATTCTGCGCCAAACCTTTTCCGAAGGGAGCGGTTGTTCTACTTCTTCGTTGAGTCCACATTCTGCCTGTGGGCTTGGGCTTCGTTGTGGTCGAAACTGCTCATCAAAGGTTGTTCGAGCGTAAAGGACAATATTCCCGTCGAGATTCGCCAAAAGACTCGCATTCGCTCGTCGGTCTAGACAGTCGCTCTCAAGGCATTGGGACGAGAGGTCAGTACCCGAGAAAGTCACTGGCTCAACCAAAACCTGTGCATGGTAAAAAAGGTTGGTATTCTCCCTAGTGCTTACATCTCTTGCCAGAGTCGCGGTATGAGATGAGACCGCTGTGCCATTCCTCCCAACTGTAGTAAGCAGCAATAAAACCCGCTGAATGGTGCCTTCAGGCGTCTCCATTGGCACTTCGAATGCCTTCAACCCCACCAAGGTATGACCATCTAGACGTGGGTCATTCAACAACGTATCAGCGAGTGACTCGCTCTTAAAATCCATTCGCCACCCAGTCACACCGTTGGGAGAATACGCCCATCGCATCTTGCCGTCTGATAGCCACAGAGCGACAAACCTAGGCGTAGGTATTTGTGCTCTAAACACCACTCCCGGACCATTCAGGAACTCGTCTAGTTCCAAGCCTGCCTCAGTTTGTACGAGCTCAATACCCACCTGCTCTAACTGTGACTGAGCTTGACCCGTCTCGCGCTCATCAACGTTAGATAATCTCAATCGCCTAGCTGCCAATCGACCCTCTTCGTCTCTCGCCCACAGCAGATAGTTTGACCGCTCTTCACTCGGTGTATCCAACGCCGCCGACACCCCCAAAATATGTGCAGTGAAATCAGGCAAGGCCTCAGCATCATGTTCTACTTGGTGAAGGACCCCGTCTACATCTTGGAAGGCAACATACTGAGCAAGGTTACTTGAACGACCAATCACAAGCTTGCGCGTATTCGGATCAAAAATACGATCGATACTCACGACTTCCTCAATTGAACCGATATTTCGCTCGCAAACAGTTCGGCCGCCTTGAAAAATTGCGATGTCACTTGGTCCGCACAGACTTCTCGTACCTGCAGTCCGTTTTCGACGCTTGATATCAACCCGAGCAAGGAGCAGCTTACCCGAGTCAAAGGGGCCACTTCGCAGATATTTGAGTTGGTATTCAGTTTCCTGAAGTGTCCCCACATTATCCTGCCATGGGACGCCGCAAAGCGCTGTCCATGTGCCGTCAGGTTCTGGTTTGCTGATGATCAGCGTTGAGACACTACGTCCATTTACATTTTCGTAGTACGGACCAGAAAATCTCA
>JBMYRY010000255.1:0-4862 GCA_049602795.1 Bradymonadia bacterium | reverse complement strand
GGGAACCTCGATTGCCAGGTGTGGGACGAGGGCACGAGCTACACTGAAACGGTCCGTGCAGCGATTCAAAACTATTGGAACTACTTTGTGTTCACGAATTACCGACGTGGTCGCTACGAGAATAGTTTTATTAACGGTTTCCTTTCCCGCGAAAGTCGGCTGGGTTGGTACCTGACAACGTTCTACCGCTTCTACTACTTCTACCAGCAGTGGAATATCGGCATTCGTGATGACCTTCTCGAGGCATCTCTTGTTGGTCTGAACTTCATTAATCAGGTACTGGGCACACCGGAGCCAGGTGCGCATTGTTTGGATGAGGCAACGAACACATATCAGAATGTGCATTCGATTTCAGATGAAGCATTGGCTGACTGCCAGTTGCTTGAGGTTCCCAATGGGGTCGGGCGTACACATAACATGGTCTACAGTGAGGATTACTATTGGCCTACGCTTGATTACATTGGTTCGTTCTATGCGAAGTACGGCATTTTGTTCTACTTGTCTGACACATCGTCTAGATTCTTTCGAGTTGCGAACACTGCAGACCAGCGATTCTTCTCCATTGGATACTACCGCGTCTTTAAGAAAGAGCTCATTAGCTTGCTTCAGAGCATGATGTTCGCGTGGTTAGGCGTGGAGGATGGCGAGAGCTACCTTCCGTACGCCATGGCTGAGAGTGTGATGCCTAGAGCACTTGTGGCTCCGGAAGCCTTCGGGCAAACGCCTGCGGATATGGTGGGCACGCCACAGATCAAAGCACCTATCGGCTACAACACGGTCTTCCAAGCTTTACTGCTTTCCACTGTGTTTAACACCTCGAGTTATGACGCGGTCTTGGACTTTGACGAGTATCTTGCCATCTCCGAAGCAGGCAGCAGCGATGATCGTGAGTATCCTGAGGGATGGGACGTCACTACCTTCAGCCATCCTCAGACTGGCGTTGTGTATCGCGCCGCTCAAACGACAGACAATCTGTCGATTGGCTACGCATTACTCGTTGAAGCGGAGCGATTTGTTGCTGAACGGTGGCAGCCTGCAGCAGACAACTTGGCGACGGCAATTGACACCGGAACGGACGAGGACGTTGCAACGGCGCGACGCACACTGGCTGAACTTGATCTCACCCTTGGTAAGTTCACCGATATGATCGGTGACTTGCGGTGGTTGAGAGGTGTAGTTGACCGCGGTCAGGATTGACCCTAGCGTCGGACGCTGGACTGTGGTCTTCTTACAGCGAAGGTTGTGAGGGCGAGCGTGCTGCGAGAAGAATTGGCACATACATTTGGCGGGTTCAAAACTGAGTCGGTTCTTGGCCGTGGGCAGTTTGGAACCGTCTATGCTGCCCGACATATCGACGATGGGTCCATCGTTGCCCTCAAGGTCTTAGACCCCGAGCTGTGCACCGATGCAGACGTTCGGCGGCGCTTCGTAAGAGAGGGATACGCGACGCGTCGCTTCGATCACCCCAACGTCGTGGCCTGCATTTCGGCGTCAGATACGGATGAACCGCGATTATGGATCGCCTTCGAATTGATCGACGGCGTACCCCTCTCTCGTTTACTTAGCGCTGACATTGAACTCTCTCGTCAAATTGATTGGCTCAAGCAAATTCTAGCTGGGCTCCAGCATTTGCATGATTGCGGCGGGGTTCACCGAGATGTCAAACCCGCCAACGTCATGATCGAAACGCAAGCGAATGGTGTCGAGCGAGCGGTGGTCGTTGACTTGGGCTTGACGAGTTTTACCGACCTTGAAGAAGCCGTTTCCTCTGAGGAAGGTACACCCGCTTACCTCGCACCAGAACTCGTTGTCTCGGGCACGGCACCCTCCGCGCAGTCGGACGTCTATGCTGCTGGTGTGATTCTGTTTGAATTCCTCGAGTCGAAATTACCATTTGACGGCGCGCACGGTGTTGCAGTTGCGCTCCAGCATGTGACGGAACCAATTCCGCGCTTGGGCACCCGGTTGCCTGCTCGGACTCGTTCCCGATGGCAAGCAATCGTGGATCGCGCACTTGCTAAAGATCCTGCTCTTCGCTTCTTAAGTGCGGACGAGTTTAGGGCAACACTCAATGATGCATCGTTGCCGGAAGACGATGGCATTGACATGTCCCAGCCAAGTGATTTTTCAGTGGCACTTGATGCGGCGTTGGTGAGTGCCCGGCGAGGTGAGCAAACTCAGGACCGCCGACCCGCGAACGTCCACGTCGAAAAAGCTCTGTTCCCAGCATCCTGGCGGGCGTGTGAGGCATATTTACGAAAATGTGCATCGTTGCCGGGGCGGCATTTGATGACCGTCAAGAGTCGTAACCAAGCTCGAACGGCAAGATTTATTTATCATTTGGCAAAACACATACAGACCGAGGGGTATTTTCAGGTTGTTTTTCCAGAGTTTGAACGGCACGAGCAACACTTGGTTAGTGTAAATTCGGAACAAAGAAGTGTTGGTAAGCATTCCGTTGGTGTTGCCCGCGGGGATTCGCCGAGGCTTCTTGTTTATTTGAGCACCGAGCCTGAGTCCGCTGAGTTATCGTCTTCCACTGGGGCGTCTGTGGTGGTCTTGGCTGCCGTCGATGGGCGAGAGCCAAGCACCGTATTCGAACTATCAGAACCCAATGTAGACAACGCGGAGCATTGGTTGATTGATTCTATGAACGTGGAGAGGAGTCTTGCACGCTCTCTCACCGAGAGGACTCATGGCAATGTTGAAATGTTATTGGCATTGCTCGAGTTTCTATTGATTTCCGGACAGGTCGATTCATGCGAACAGGGCATTGTGCTCTCCTCGCTGGCAAAGCCTTCGGGATGGCCAAATGATGGAGAGAGTTTAACGGCAGATTTAGCGCATGTGCTCCTGTGTTCGGATTTTGGAAGCAACCTCGCGTATCGTTTGATGTGGTGCGGGGTTGCACTCGGTGCAGCATGGCGTGAGCAGGTGGTTGCTGAGGTCTTGCTTGAGAATGGCGTGTCGATTGAACATGTTCCACCGCTTTTGGCGTTGTCGCAATATCTAGGAAGTCTCAATGCTTCGTCGTCGCCGGCGCTCTTGTTTGACGGTGCAGTGACGCGAAGGCGATTGTTGGACCACTTGCCAGATAATAACCGTAGTCGAGAATGCTTGAATTCCACCTTGCGTATCTTGCTTCAACTTTCGGACTTGAGCGTTGGCGAAATGATGGCCATCGTACGAATTCGCAAGATTCTGGGTGAGGGCGGTCGAGCCGTTGAGGACGCCAAGAGATTTATGGGGATGCTCGCTGTTCGAGGCGCCTTGACCCATGCTGTCCGTTTAGGGGAGACCATAGATCAATTGTGGGATGGCGGTGTGTTCGTCGATGACCTCGAACGAGCTGAAACTTGGCTGCGGGTGTCAGGATTTTGTCTGGGATGCGGTCAATATGAAAAAGCGTCTAAAGTCTCAAGTCGCGTGGCGCAATGGGCGAAGCAATTAAATCACCCAACGATTTTTGCCGATGCGTTGTTTCAGGTTGGCATGGTCGCAGCTGCTCAAGGTGACTGGGAGAAGGCGAGAATTGCTATGGAGCGTAGTCTTCGTCAGATAGATGGTGTGAATGCAGACGAACATGCTGGTCAAAGGCGCGTGTGGCAGTACAAGTGGGTGTTGTTTTGGTTTGTGTCCCACGATGAGCCCAAATTTTCTCAGAGCATTGAGGCCTTTCTCGCTAACCGTTCGGTTTTGATGGGCTTTCAAGAGCGGATTCGGGTGTACACCAAAGTCTTGGTGGAAAACCGACTTGGCCCGCTAGGAGAGAAACATAGAGAAGCCTTATCAACCTGGCTGAGGGAGGTGACGCTGGGCACTGCCTAATTGGTGCTTCGCAACCCAATAACGAAGGGGAGGTGACTAAAGGCGATGTCACTGTCATCTCCGAAGGTCATGGAATTAAAGTATCCTAGACTTGAGTAAACCGAGACTTGTTTATTGATAGGATGTGCGACACCAAAACCAAATCGCACGGCTAAACCGAAGCGAGTATCGCCCACTCGGCCGTCAAGTTCATCACTGGGAAACCAAATTGATGGTCCTATGGCAAATGTGCCATCAAACGTCGTTTTTTTCATGAGAGGGAAGCTTAGACGGGCGCGAACGGCTGGGTGAAGAGTGAACCGCGTCTCTTTGACATCTTCTAGTCCAATCCACATCATATGTAACTCGCCACCCAAATGCGCCATTTGCTGCAACTGTTTCTCCATCCAAGGGGTGATGGCGAGCGTAGGTTTGAGTGCCAAATCAGCAGGGTCTTGACTACCACCGAGTTCTTGTTCGAGGTCCCCGCCAAGGCCAACTGTAAAGCCAAGACCAGCAGTTGTTTGTGCAAACAGGACCGAGGGTAGGAAAAAACACATGAATATGAATGCGTAACGCATACGTGTTGTCCTTTCGATTGAATATCTCTCTGCCACACCATGCACTATTGCGAGTCGAAGGTTCAATAGCTTAGTACCAAACTTGATGCACTGCCCAGTCTATGTCTATCATTCATTTGAGGGGCTTTAGTAAATGGTCGAGTGTCATGGTAATTCGGAATAAACCAACTTTTGATCCGTATTCGCTGACGGACTTTCAGGCAAAAGATGCACTGAAAAGCGGGATCAAGACGTGGCGGATTCATAAGTGGTCTTGTTTGTCCGTGGCGCTGATTACCGTACTTCCTACTCTTGTAGTGGAATTAATCGTTGGCGACCCACGCCTGACTTTATTTGTCTCGGCGCTTATGATTCCTCAGGCTGTGACCGCTATTTCTCCACTCATTGCCCGAGATGCAAGAGGATTGAGGAGTGACATTGGCTCAAGCATTCGGATTATGCGGCAGCGTCTTTTCATCGTGATCACGATAGCCT
>JBMYRY010000254.1:0-4865 GCA_049602795.1 Bradymonadia bacterium | reverse complement strand
TCGACTGCGACCGAAAAAGTGGCTATTTCATTCACGGACAAAGGTCTGAGACAGGACCTAGGGCGAGTCTAATCATCAAAAATATCACCTTCACGTTGACAGTTCATACTCTTGGTTCGCTCTCCTTGTTTAGAGGACCTTAATTCAAACCTGGAGAAGAGCAATGATACAATTCCTATCCCCACTGGATCACCCCAAAACATACCAACTCATCAAACAGGCGCTATGGCTTGTCTGCGTAATTTTCATCTCCACGGGAACAGCGCATTCACAAAGTGGAGTAAGTGCCAATGCACCCAGCATTTCTTTCTACGTAGGCATGAGCGAGTCATGCTGTGGTGAAGACCCCCATCCAGTCCACGGCATCGAAACCGAAGATGGTGGCTACCTTGTCCTGGGCAAAACCGCAGCTTCGAACGATAGCTGGGGTGGATTTGCGGCCAAAATTGGTCCACCAAAGCCCTTGGGTACAGGCGAGTTTTTAGAACCAAATGAGAGTGCAGCGCTCCGCTGGAGCATTGAGTTGTCAACATCAGACGGTAAGGCCACTTATCTGAATGCTGCGTCAACGCAAACAGCAGTCTTTCTTGCAGGATTACGAGCCAACGCCCGAGGTAGCATCGACATGTACCTCGCTAAACACGCGCTGCAAGATGGTGAATTAATCTGGGAAAAAAGTTTTGTAGCCTCACAAGGTAGCGGCGCCATCGAAGCCATTCAACTCACGAGTGATGGCGGTCTCATCGGGGTGGGGATTATCAATGCCCCCCAAGAGGGGCTAGAAGGATTTAAATCATTTGGTAATCCCTATGGTGGTCAAGCCCATAGCTTTTACTTATCCGCCCAGCAGGTCTCTAGCAATAATGCCCCTGAGACCCCCCTTTGGGCGCGAACATATAGCGACTATGAAACCGCCAAGAGCGTCCGGGAAATTCCCTCCGGAGGATTTGTCATTCTTGCTGGTAGTGAAGATGGACCAGCTTCACTGCTTCGGGTTGATCAAAATGGCGAGCCAATGTGGTCGCAGAGCTATCCAAATCGATTTGAAGCCACCGACGTAGCGCTCCATATGAATCATGGCGAACATTTGGGGTACACGTTTACAGGACATGGAGGAGAGAACGGTGTCATCGATGGTCAATTAACTCGAGTCGACCTCGAGGGTGACGTCATCTTTGCCCGGACTTTTGGTAACCCCAGAGGAGGTATTGGCCAATTTCAAGGTCTTGACCGTGGAGACCCTCAACTGATTTACGACGAATGTTGGGGCATACAAGGATTAGCGGATGGTGGCGTTGTCGTAGGCTGTGGAACAGGCATTGAAGGCTGCGACCTCGTTGAGGACCAAGCACTAAGACAACAATGTGAAACCGACCCCAGACGAACATGGAGGGGCTATGTTGTTCGATTTGATAGTGAAGGTGCTGTGGTTTGGCAACGGATGGACTCATTCGCGGAACCAAACACCAATGATGGGGTGGCAGATTCAGCGTCGGAATATGTTGCACTACTGAGCGATGGAGGCTTCTTGTCAGTCGTCGATCAAGGCTTTGGGGTTGGTCTACTCGCACTCAACCCGGAGGGGACTGAGCCAAGTGATTCCGTTGACCACATCGATGGTGAAAATGAAGAGCGGTCTGATAACCCAACAGAAGGCGACGACGATGATGCTGAGGTAAGCGAATCTCATAAAGAGAGCGACGAAGAGGAACCAGAACTCGACAGAGACCTCGAAGCAGAGTCTGACGCTCACCATAACGCTGATGGTGAAAGTACAGGGGAGACAATGCCCCAAGGCGAATCGGAGACGGTTTTCGCCTATAACGGTGGTGGCTGTACTGTGCAATCACAACAGTCCATGCCTCTGCTCTTCTGCTTTGCGCTGGTATCTTTCACTTTGCTTCAGACTCAACGCCGAAAAACTCGGCACCGATAACTCTGCTTATCCGTAAGCAAAGCGACCACATATCGTCGATTTGTGCCCATCAACAGAGACCCATGTGCAAACTGATGCCACAACTGTATGCTGCGATGGAACGCCTCGTAGGCCCGTCCCAAAACGCGATCGAGTTGCATCACGTTTGAGCAGTCAGCAACGACCTCACCCACGGCTTTTTGCTTGGCGTTGTCTCAGCAAGCCCGGGGTCGCGCATCCCCAGTTCAATAAAGAGATAGAAAATAAGGCGGCTGAACATATTCTTGTTCATGGTACTTCAAGCGAGTGGGAAACAACGATACGAGGAGCATGCGTAGTGTGCTCGCAGCTTTTTATCGTTAGTCGCTCGTTCCTTGTCCACATGAAGACCCTCTATTGCGTTAAACTTGGACACACCGTATCTCGGTATGGTGTGTCTTCGTTGTTTGTCTCTGTATTGGAGCTGGCACGCGATCCGCCGGCTTGCACCTAATTGGCACTCGCGGACCGCGAAAGATCTAGCCTATCAATTGGTGGGGTGAAGAAGTGGTTAGTTCGCGTGTCTAAGGTCAAATCGGTCGAGTTGCATCACTTTTGTCCAGGCAGCGACGAAATCGTCAACAAACTTCTGCTTGGATTCGTTGAACGCATAGACTTCAGCAAGCGCCCGAAGTTCGGAATTGGAACCGAAGATCAAGTCAACCGGAGTGGCCGTCCACTTTTTGGCGTTAGTCCTTCGGTCTGTACCCACGTAGAGACCTTCCGTTGTCTTAGACTTGGACCACACCGTACTCATATCGAGCAGGTTAACGAAGAAGTGATTGTTCAGCACGCCTGGCGTGGCGGTCAACTGACCGTGCTTTGTGCCACCGGTGTTTGCCCCCAGGGCTCGCATGCCGCCGATCAAAACAGTCATTTCCGGCGCACTGAGTCGCAGTTGCGCAGCTCGATCCACCATCATGTTGACTGGGCTTCGGATCCCTTCAACCTTCTTGTAGTAGTTACGGAACGGGTCCGCATGCAATTCTAGCTCGTTGAACGTCGCAACTACGGTCGATGCTTGCGTGGCATCAGTTCGTCCAGCCTTAAATGGCACCGTAATGGTATGTCCAGCGGTCTTCGCAGCCTTTTCAATCGCTGCAGCACCACCCAACACAATCACATCTGCAAGGGAAACCTTAACCCTACCACGCGCACGCTTGTTGAATCCTTTTTGAACCACCTTCAGTTTCGCGAGGCTCTTTTTGAGCGACGCAGGATCATTCACTGCCCAATCCTTTTGAGGTGCAAGGCTCACTCGGCCACCATTTGCGCCACCGCGCATATCAGAGTTTCGGAAACTTCCTGCTGACGCCCATGCTGTGCTGACCAAGTCAGCTACGGATAAGCCCGTCTTTAAGATTTGTTTTTTGAGAGACGCAATCTGCTTGGCATTAATGAGTGGATGGTCAACGGCAGGTACCGCATCTTGCCATGCAAGCACTTCTTTAGGCACATCGCTGCCGAGATATCGGGCGCGAGGTCCCATATCCCGGTGGGTGAGCTTGAACCACGCTCGTGCAAACGCGTCCTCAAATTCTTTGGGGTTATTGAGCCATCGCTTGGTGATCTTGCCATATGCCTCATCGTAGCGCAGCGCAAGGTCAGTAGCGAACATGATTGGCGCGTGAAACTTCTTGGGTATATGAGCGTCAGGGACCGTCTTGATAGAATCATCAGTCGGTACGAATTGGATTGCACCTGTAGGGCTCTTAGTCTGTTTCCACTCAAAGCTATAGAGGTTCGTCAAATACATATGGGTCCACTTGACAGGCTGTGAGGTCCATGCCCCTTCGAGACCGCTGGTTACGGTGTCTTCAGAATGACCCTTTCCACACTTATTCTTCCAGCCCCGACCCTGTTCTTCAATCGCGGCACCGCCAGCGTCAGCACCCACGCACTTCTCCGGCTTGTGAGCGCCGTGGGCTTTCCCAAAGGTGTGACCACCAGCGATTAAGGCAACAGTTTCTTCGTCATTCATGGCCATGCGACCAAAGGTGGTTCGAATCGCTTGGGCAGCCTTAGAGAAATCTGGCTTACCATTAGGTCCTTGAGGATTGACGTAGATTAATCCCATTTGGCTTGCAGCCAAACCGCGCCGTAATTTCCCTTTCTTGCTGTGCCGCTTATCCGCGCCAAGCTTCATTTCAGGCCCCCAGTACACGAGATCGGCTTCCCAGTCATCAACTCGCCCACCGGCAAAGCCGAGGGTTTTGAATCCCATGTTTTCCATGGACACATTGCCCGCAAGAACCATGAGGTCAGACCAGGAGATAGAGCGACCGTATTTTTGTTTGATGGGCCAGAGCAATCGCCGAGCCTTATCAAGATTGGCGTTGTCGGGCCAGCTATTGAGCGGATTAAAGCGCAACTGCCCACCACCCGCGCCCCCGCGACCATCGGAAGACCGGTAGGTACCGGCGCTGTGCCACGCCATTCGGATGAAGAATGGTCCATAATTGCCATAGTCTGCCGGCCACCAGGGCTGCGAAGTCGTCAACAAGGTGTTGATCTCACCCTTGAGGGCCTTAAGGTCGAGTTTCTTAAACGCTTCCGCATAGTCAAATGCATCACCGTACGGATTGGAGGTCGCGTTATGCGCTCGTAGCGGCGACAGGTCGAGCTGATTTGGCCACCAAAACCGGTTTGGTTTTGGCTCGCCCTCACTAAAAATTGGTGTAGCCATTGATTGAGTGACCAGCGCCAACTGAGCCACTAAACAAATGCAGGCAATGCGTTTCACAATATTCATTCTAAGTCCCCAAATCGTTAACCGTATACTTAACTCTTATGCACCATAGCTGACTCCCATAGGCAGCTAACATTACGGACTCTAACGACCTTTTTTCAATTGTTAAAATCGTTTATTTAAATAATAATCATAGGCAAAACCTCTTAACCAGAACGGAAA
>JBMYRY010000253.1:0-4865 GCA_049602795.1 Bradymonadia bacterium | reverse complement strand
CGAGCCAGCGCTTGCATCATTCGACAATGCACTCGCTGGCCACCAACCGTCATCTCCGGTCGTCCAAAGCAAGCTCTGGGGATTCCGTCTCAATAAATCGGAAAGCGTATCCGTCTCAGACTCACCATGGTCACGCACTTCTCCAACTGGCGTAACCTCAACCAACTCCATTGAACTCGCATGCCTCCGATTTGCCATTCCCAGTCACTCAGCGCCTACCAAGAGTCAAAGTTAGCCCCCCCCGTAGCGCGCGCGATTTTTAGTGTCCTTGATTTCCGAGCCGAAAACAATGACATACGTCATCGTTTCAGTTAAAAATCATCACGTTATCAATCGCGACCGTACGCAAGGAAGCCGATGAATGAAGCGCCCTCCGCACCAGAAGGTGTCATTCAATTTAAACGATTAATGAGGCTACGTTCGTGGACGCCGTTTGACCTAAAGAAACAATCTCGGGAACTCAATGAGTGGCGCTTCGTCCTCAAACAATTTGGGTGGCTAGGGCAAGCACCAGACCGATATGATGGACTAGGTTTTGGAAACCTCTCCGTTAGAGTCGGGAGTCGCACCAGTGAAATCGGACACCGGCAGTTCCTGATCTCGGGAAGCCAAACGGGTCACTTACCAACACTACCCGATTCTCATATTGCCTGGATTAGCGCCTATACTGTGATGCAAAATGAAGTCACACATGCAACCCACGCCTTACCATCCAGCGAAACGCTAACGCATGCCGCAATCTATGACAGTAACGCGAACATGCGGGCTTGTATCCATGTTCATTGTCCGGTCATCTGGAACAACTGCGATCGGCTCAATCTGCCGTACGTGCCTAAACAGGTGCCCTATGGAACCGTCGAGATGGCTCGCAACATTCTCGACCTTCAACGAAAGATCTCGCCACTAGATCCGAAACCCATTGTGATGAAAGGTCATGAGGATGGAGTCATCTGCGGCGCTAGCTCATTGGAAGTCGCCTTCCTAAGCCTCCTCAACACTTTTCGGACTTCAAGCGCATAAATTGCTCCACTTCACGGCCAACAATCACAGGCTCCATTGTGAGCCAGATCCCAAAATGATCCTGGACCCGCTGTTGAATCGTCACCGCAAACGTAAGCAACTCCTCGCTACAGCCATCACCAAAGTTAACAATAGACAGGGCGTGTTTAGGAGAAACACCAACCGAACCAGCCCGAGTCCCCCTTTTGAAGCCCGCTTTCTCAATCAACCATGCTCCGGCAAGCTTTCTTTTACCGCCCTCCTGACTCCAGTTCGGAATCTCTTCTTCTACGCTCGCCACCAACTCCAGATACTTCGCCTCTGAAACGACCGGATTCATAAAGAATGAGCCTGCACTACTGAACCCAAATCCATGATCTAGGGTCATCCCCTTTTCTCTTCGAATCTCTAACACCTGCGTACGCGCAATTTTGGGTGAACTCTCTCCACCAAGCCTTTGCACCAGATCCTTATAGGTCAACGCAACCGTTGGGGCCTGCAACAACCTGAAAGCAACACGGGTCACAATCAACCGATTTGCAAACTCTCGCTTAAATACAGAATCCCTATAACGGAATCCACATGCTCGATTGTCAAGTCGCTCCACCTCTCCAGAGTCGAGCCACACCACCTCAACCCACTCCACAACGCTCGATATCTCTTGACCGTATGCTCCAATGTTCTGGATTGGCGCGCCGCCCACGCGACCAGGAATACCGCTCATCAACTCCACACCCGATCGCCCCTTTGCAATGGACAACGCAACAAAACGATCCCAATCAAAACCAGCGTCTACAATTACGACATCCTGTTCGAATGACGGCTCACGACCTGTCGTCATCGTCAAAACATGACCAGCAACACCGGCATCACTAACCACAAGATTCGATCCACCGCCAAGCACGAAGACGTCCTGCCCCCGCTCGCCTATCTCCTGAACCACAGCAGGCAAAGAAAGCACATCATCTACGAACCAAAAGTACTCCGCAGCGCCACCAGTGCCAAAGCTTGTGCACGTCGCCAACGGGAACTGACGTTGAGGAGTCGGTTTCTTATACATGGTCATAGCTTGCGATAATCCCTGTATCAGCGCAACCGATATAAAAACATACCCAAGCAGTATCTTTAAACTTGATCACAATCAAATCTGAATGCTATTAAGATATAAACAGGGCTCTTAATAAGCACACTGAAAGGGTAAGAATATGTATCGAATGGTTGCAAAACACGTCTTAAACGAACTTACCCTCTACTGGCATCAGTCGGGACATTGGCAGTCTGACCCCCGAGGTGCTCAAGAATTCTCTACTCTCGCCGACGCCGCGCCAAAGCTTACTCTCGCACGAGAGATGAAGAGTTGGGTACAAGAGGTAACTCTTGAGCCGATTCATTCGAGCTAAGTTTGCTGCTGATCGCGACGGACTCCTTTCGACACATCGGAAAACATTGAACTACCCACCGTATCCACCTCTTAAGTGACAACACCGTAACATTTAACCATTTTGCCAGTTTTTGGAGGGATTTCCCCGCGAAGTTTGATACATGTCCCTCCACTGGTTAGAACTGTTTTTGGAGCACAGATATGGATTTCATTACCTCTGTTTTTGCACGAGAGATTCTTGACAGCCGGGGTAACCCAACAATCGAAGTGGATGTTTTCTTGGAGAGCGGTGCATTCGGACGGTTTGCCGTTCCTTCGGGCGCATCTACTGGCGAACATGAAGCTCTAGAGCTTCGAGACGGAGACTCATCACGCTTTCTCGGCAAAGGGGTTAGAAAAGCAATTTCGAACATCAATGATGTCATTGCTGATGCACTACTAGGATATCCTGCCACCGAGCAAAGACTTATTGACCAGCGTTTGCTTGAGTTGGACGGCACACCCAACAAAGCAAAATTGGGCGCGAACGCTCTCCTTGGGGTAAGCATCGCTGTGGCTAGAGCAGCAGCAGACCACCTCGATCTCCCACTATGGCGTTATCTAGGTGGACCCAACGCGCACATCATGCCCGTTCCTCTGATGAATATCATTAATGGAGGCGCGCATGCCGACAATAATATCGACTTTCAGGAGTTCATGATTGTGCCCGCTGGCGCAGAGAGCTTTAACGAGGCGTTGCGTATGGGCACCGAGGTCTTTCACAATCTCAAGAAAGTGCTTCAGGAGAAGGGGCTGAACACCGCCGTGGGTGATGAAGGCGGTTTCGCGCCCAATCTTGAGTCCAATCAAGCGGCATTAGACGTGATCGTCCAAGCCGTCCAACGCGCGGGCTATGAACCCGGCAAGGATATTTACTTTGCGCTGGATGTCGCGAGCAGCGAGTTTTACGAGGACGGACAGTACAAGCTAACTGGCGAAGGGCGCACCCTGTCTTCTGACGACATGGTGGAATTCTACGCCACCCTTTGCGCGACTTATCCCATAGTCAGTATCGAAGATGGCATGCACGAAGATGACTGGGACGGATGGCAGAAGCTGACTGAGCGCTTAGGCGACCATGTACAACTCGTGGGAGATGACCTCTTCGTAACGAACCCAATCCGGCTCAAACGAGGGATTGACAATCAGACTGGCAACAGCATTCTGATTAAAGTGAATCAGATCGGCACACTCACCGAAACACTTGACTGTATACAAATGGCACATCGAGCAGGCTATACCTGCGTGATTAGCCATCGCAGCGGTGAGACCGAAGATACCACAATCGCGGATTTAGCGGTTGGCACGAATGCTGGACAAATAAAGACCGGATCTGCAAGCCGCTCAGACCGAATCGCCAAATACAATCAACTCCTTCGGATCGAAGAGGCCCTAGGTAGTGAAGCTGTCTTCCTGGGCAAGTCTGCAATCAACGCAAAGTCCTAAGGCACCCGACACTGAACCTGTGGTCGCGCATTAAACCTCGAATTTGAAATACGACAATAGTTGTCGGGTCAATGCGGTTTCCCGATCAATGTGAACGATGGACTCCAACACCTGGCGAAGCTCGGAGACCCGCTCCTGCAAGCACGCAGCTTCCTCCCGAACGCTCTCATCATTGCGCTGAGCCTCAGAAAACCGGACCAGCCCCTCTACCTCCTGATTAAGCGGTACGACTAATTCGAACGCATTAGGATATAAATCGTCGTCACAAAACTCCCGGAGCCGAGGCGTAAGGCGATTAATCTTTTTAAGCTGACTCTCGACGCCAAGGGACACTCGAACAGCACTGATTGAATCGACATGCCCGGCTATGCTTTCGCACAGGTCAGCGATCTCCTCCCGATGAAGAGCGCCCCTTGCAGACACATCCGAGACCGCTTCGCCCCCAGATGTTTTGGTCCGAATCAATGCCAAAATGCCATCCTCTATCGTCTCACGCACCCTCGAGTTCGTAATCTCACTCGGTACACTCTTCCTACTGACCCCCGTCTCGTTGAACTGTAGCTTCGGTGCGAGCGAGTCCACTAGGGAGAGAATAATCTCCAATTGGTGTTCGCGAGAAACATCACATGTCGCTGACACCACCAGCGCCGGTAAAAATGACGAAAGGATTTCGGCAATACCTTGCGTCTTCATCGCATCGCGAACACCGCCACCATATTTTTGAAAACGCGTCACTTGTTCCTCCTTTTGAAGGAACATTTCAGCGATATCTCTAATCAGCTTTACGGACAGTGACGGCATAACCGAAAGTAACCCAACCACTTTATCTTCTCGTACTCGTACGATTTCGCAGCGAGTCTTCGCACGCAAAGAAGCCGTTCGTCTCTGTGCCCCGAAGAAAGCTAAGTGACCCAGGAACACATTCTGCCCTCGAATGGTATTGATCACTTCCTTCCCTTTAAGCACCTCAACAGAACCTTTGAGCATCAGCATGAGGTCT
>JBMYRY010000252.1:0-4885 GCA_049602795.1 Bradymonadia bacterium | reverse complement strand
GGTCTAACTCATTCTGACTCACGTAAATCCTACCTTTTCGTTCAAGACGACGTGCTTATGTTCTTAGGAACTTAGAGGCGCGAACTTTAAGGTTGTATTTTTCGTTTGTCAAGCTCAATGTCTCATGAGTTGATTGGAAGGCGCGAAAAGATGACGGATGGTAGGGTCATGGCGGATAAGTTGGAAATCCAAGGACACCCACAAGACGACCGATTTGGGCGTAATCGGCATGCGTTGCGGTTACCTGACTTCCTAAAGCGACGTGTGGGGAAGGGGGACTCAGTTCGGGAGGTCAAAAGACTCTTGCGCACGCAGTCGGTGACGACCGTCTGCGAGGAGGCAAAATGTCCCAACTTAGCTGAGTGTTTCTCGAAAAGTACGGCTACATTTATGATCATGGGACCTCAGTGTACCCGTGCTTGCGGCTTTTGTGCGGTGACCACGGCCCCTACTCAGCCTCTTGACCCGTTGGAGCCCTCAGCGGTTGCAGAGAGTGCAAGTGCTTTGGGTTTGCAACACATCGTAGTGACGAGTGTGAATCGCGATGACCTCGCAGATGGTGGGGCCAACCACTTTGCTCAGACGGTGGTTGAGATCAAACGTCGCCTACCGGATGCGCAAATCGAGGTGCTCGTGCCCGACTTCTGCGGCGACTTGAATGCGTTGAACGTGATTTTGGATTCGCCAATAGATGTGTTCAATCACAATGTTGAAACCGTCGGGCGGTTGTACAGTAGAGTCCGCCCTAGAGCCGATTACCAGCGGTCCCTCGATTGTTTATCGCACGCACACCAGAGGCGTTCAGATGTGTCCATCAAGAGCGGATTGATGGTTGGTCTTGGGGAAAGTGACCACGAGGTGATGAAGGTAATGCAGGACCTAAAGACGCATCACGTTGATAGTGTTACGATTGGGCAGTATCTCCGACCGAGCCTAAAGCATGTGCCTGTTGATCGATATCTTCGACCCGAAGCATACGAGCAGTTCGTGGCCTTTGGTCAGGCAATTGGGTTGCGTCACGTTTTTGCAGGACCATTCGTTCGAAGTTCGTACAACGCCGCAGAGGCGTACGAAGCTGTCAAGTCGTGACGGTTGCGATTGTCGCGAAAGCTAGTCCTAAAGAGGGGAGCGAGCATGCACTGGCCAATGAACGAGTGCTGGCGTCTGCCTCACGCCGACCGGAAACAGAATTCGTTGATTTGAGTGAAGGGCAATCTTTTGTCCACACATATAGAGGCTGGCGACCATCCGATGAGACCACCGCTGTAGAGCGCGCGCTTCAACTCAGGGAGCACTTGAGCGGAGCGAATCTGGTGCATTGTATGGATGTGGACGCTGCCCATGAAGTCATCTTGAGTGGCAACAAGGTGCCAGTGGTGTGCGAACCATGGGTAATGCCGAGTTTGGCATATCAACATCAACACCATCCAATTGAAACGTCGGTACTTGAGAATCTCGTGTCGACGGAAGAACGGGTTTTGCGCCGCTGCCGATACCTTCTCTGTTCAAACTTGTTTGAGCGTCGTTTCCTGGGGGTCAGAGGGGTCTCTGAGAAACAGTTGTGGCGTCAGTCGTCGCCCATGCCCAAACCGAGAACCACGCTTACTAATCAATCTTTAGGGCAGATCGTTTACGAGCACGAACGGTTGGATGATGCGCAGATTGTTTTCGAGGCCGTTCAGAGACTTCGGGTTCCATTTAGGATGAAGGTACTCACTGACACAGATGAGGGCCGTCGTTTTTGGGAGCGGGATCGTCGCATTCAAGTCATTCAAACCGATTGGATGCATCATCTTAGTTGTGCAATGATTGCCCTCGTTGGCGGTGCCGCTTCTCCACGTTCAGCCTCAGGCACTCATCTGGCTCGGTTTGCTCTTTGGGGACCGCACTTTGGTGTGTCGGTTATGGGCACCGAAAATACACGATGGCGAGCTTTGCTTGGCGGTGGGGGACTCGTGCCACCGGACCGGCCTGACCTTTTGGCAGAACAAATGACTCGTTTGTTGTCTGATGAGGTATTTCGAATGAATCAGCATGCACAACTTGTTGAACACCACACGGGTCTATTCGCTTCTTGTCACGATGAAAATTTAGCTAATTTATGGTCAGAATTTACTTCTTAATAAAAAGACGCACCTTTCGGTTGCGATGAGCGTCTTCTCTCGCTACATTCCGCCGCATGCCAAAGCGAAAAGACATTAACACCATTCTTATCATAGGATCCGGACCAATCGTGATTGGTCAGGCATGCGAATTCGACTACTCGGGCACGCAGGCCTGCCAAGCGTTGCGAAAAGAAGGCTATCGGATCGTCTTGGTCAACTCTAACCCCGCTACGATCATGACTGATCCACCGACTGCCGATCGGGTCTATATCGAACCGATTACCCCGGAGATGGTTGCGAAAGTCATTGAACGAGAACGTCCTGATGCCTTGTTGCCCACGCTTGGTGGACAGACAGCGTTGAACACCGCGATTTCGTTGTACGACATGGGCGTACTCGAAAAGTTCGGTGTTGAACTCATCGGCGCAAAGGTTGAAGCGATTCGCAAGGCTGAGGATCGGCATTTGTTTCGGGAGGCGATGGAAAAGATTGGGCTGGAGATGCCAAGAAGTCAAATCGTCTCCAGCTTAGCTGAAGCAGAGGCGCTGGCTGTCGAGTATGGATATCCACTGATCTTACGACCGAGCTTCACTATGGGCGGTACGGGCGGAAGTGTTGCGTACACACCAGAGCAGTTACCTGGAGCGGTTGAGAAGGCAACAAACGCGTCTCCCGTTGGAGAAGTACTGATTGATGAATCGATCTTAGGCTGGAAAGAGTACGAGCTTGAGGTCATGCGTGACCACGCGGACAATGTGGTCATCATTTGCAGTATTGAAAATATCGATCCCATGGGTGTACACACCGGTGATTCGGTGACTGTCGCGCCTGCTCTGACGCTCACCGACCGCGAGTATCAAAAGCTTCGAGATGCTTCACTTGCAGTCATTCGTGAGATCGGTGTCGACACCGGTGGCAGCAACGTACAATTCGGCGTGTGCCCGAAAACCGGTCGAGTAGTGGTCATCGAAATGAATCCTCGCGTGAGCCGAAGTTCTGCGCTTGCGAGTAAAGCGACGGGGTATCCGATTGCTAAGATCGCCGCTTTGCTCGCCGTCGGTTATACTTTGGACGAACTAACTAACGATATTACGACCTCGACACCGGCGAGTTTCGAGCCAACCATCGACTACATCGTGACCAAGATGCCGCGATTCACCTTTGAGAAGTTTGGCATGACCGAACCGGTGTTGGGCACTCAAATGAAGTCTGTTGGTGAAGCGATGGCTATCGGTCGGACCTTTGCCGAAAGTCTTCAAAAAGCCATGCGCAGCTTGGAGATTGGGCGCATGGGGCTTGACCCAATCTTTACTGGTACTCGAGACGAGCATCTTGAGAGTTTACGTCAAGTGAGCCCTGATAGATTGTGGCTCATTGCAGATGCATTCCGAGCAGGGATTAGTCTGACTGAGATTCAAGAGATTACGGCATACGACCCCTGGTTCTTAGAGGAAATTGAAGGCATCGTCGAAGCCGAGAAACTCGTAGGTAATTCATCTCTAAGTCGTCTCGACGAGCCGACACTCCGCGGCGCAAAACGAATGGGATTCTCAGATGCGCGCCTTGCACAACTGCTGAATGAAAGTGAGAGCGCAGTGCATGCGAAGCGGATGGCGCTCAATGTGAAGCCGGTCTACAAACGGGTGGATACCTGTGCTGCTGAATTTGAGGCGCATACCCCCTACCTGTACTCCACCTACGAAGACGAATGTGAAGCGCTGCCATCAGACCGAAAAAAGGTGGTCATTCTTGGCGGCGGACCTAACAGAATCGGGCAGGGGATTGAGTTCGACTATTGCTGTGTTCATGCCGTTCTCGGCTTAGCTGCCGATGGCTATGAAACGATCATGGTCAATTGTAATCCAGAGACGGTGAGCACCGACTACGATACTGCGGACCGTTTGTACTTCGAGCCGCTGACCTTCGAAGATGTGTGCTCGATTATTGACCTTGAGCAACCCACGGGCGTCATTGTGCAGTTCGGCGGTCAAACACCGCTCAAACTCGCTCAGCGACTCGAAGCGGCAGGGGTTCCGATTCTTGGGACCTCTCCGGACGCCATTGACCGCGCCGAAGACCGTGAACGCTTCCAAGCGCTCGTCGACCAGCTTGGGCTCCGGCAACCGCAGAACGGGATCGCAAGAAGTGCGGAAGAAGCCTTCGGGATCGCCGAAAGAATTGGCTATCCGGTTGTCGTGCGGCCCTCTTACGTGCTCGGTGGACGGGCCATGGAGATTGTTGGTACCCGAGAGTCGTTGACCCGGTACATGCGTGAAGCCGTTTCGGCAAGTCCGGACCATCCAGTACTTATTGATCAGTTTTTGCAGGGCGCCGTTGAGTTGGATGTGGATTGTGTGTGCGACGGAAAAGATGTGCTCATCGGCGGCATCATGGAACACGTTGAAGAAGCTGGCATTCACAGCGGCGATTCCGCGTGCTCTCTTCCGCCGTACAGCGTGCCCGAATCCGTACTCGATGAGGTCCGAGAACAAACCGCAATGCTCGCCTTAGAACTCGGCGTTGTTGGTCTGATGAACATACAGTTCGCATTGCAGCCGATTTTGGGCGGTGGCATGCGAATTTACCTCTTGGAGGTGAATCCGAGGGCGAGTCGAACAGTCCCATTTGTCGGTAAGGCGATCGGCGTGTCGATTGCTCAGGTTGCCGCTCGCGTGATGGCAGGCAAGACGCTTGCCGAGCTCGGCTGCCAACGTGAAATTCGACCGCACTATTTCTCCGTTAAGGAAGCGGTCTTTCCATTTTTGAAATTTAGTGGCGTG
>JBMYRY010000251.1:0-4893 GCA_049602795.1 Bradymonadia bacterium | reverse complement strand
CGGTGACTTTCCTGGTGGCTTAAAGGACCTTAAAACGACGGACCCACGCGTACGAAAGGCCTTAATAGATGTGTTCAAATACTGGATTGAAGAGGTAGACCTCGATGGTTTTCGCATCGATACGCTCAAACACGTCGAGCCAGAATTCTTCGAGGTGTTTGCACCCGCGATGCGCGAACACGCGCGCTCCCTAGGAAAAAACAACTTCTTTATGTTCGGTGAAGCATTCGACGGCAAAGACTTTCTCCTTGGGTCTTACACCCATGGCGAGGGCGTAGACTCAGTTTTCTACTTCTCGGCCAAATATCAAATCTTTGATGATGTTTTCGGACGCGGAGCCCCGACTCAGCGGGTCCAACAACTCTATCAAGACCGTAGTGCTGACACTCAATATGGTGACGGTAGCACAACTCGAAGCAGGTATAGCTTCAAAGGTAAGACAAACGGATTAACGACCGGTGAAGGTGAACCGCTCGCCCCTGCAAAAGCTCTGGTCCACTTCATTGATAACCATGATGTGCCACGCTGGTTGTACAGTTTTAAAGATGCCCTCGCTCCCTATCGAAATGCGATCAGCTTTCTGCTCACCACGGATGGCATTCCGTGCATCTATTATGGGGCTGAACAGGATTTCGCTGGTGGTCCAGATCCCAGTAATCGCGAAGACATGTGGCGAAGCCAATTCAAGACTGATGGCACCACGTTTAAACACATGCAAAACCTCATTCGAATCAGAAAGTCCCATGCACCGCTTCGTCGAGGAAACCTCGAATTCCTCATGGTTTCAGATGAATCAACCAGTGGTGAAACGCAGTCTCCAAATGCGGGAATTCTCGCTTTCTCACGAACACACGCAGGCGAAAGTGTCGTCGTTGTCTTGAACAACCATGGACGACAACCAAGCAGAACCCGCACCAATCAAACGGCAATGGAAACGCCATTCCAACCTGGCGTCGAACTTCGAGAATTACTCAGTAATGAGGTGTATCGGGTAGACCAAGATGGTCGATTGGATGTAGAAGTCCCCGCGAACAGCGCTATGCTCTTCGTCCCTGCAGACCCGTGAGAGCCTACTCCCTTCTTTTCACACTCTTCTTGATGTTCGCCTGTGGTGAGCCAGAGGAGTGGGTTGCTCCCATTACGATGAGTTGTACCGTCGAACTCAAGCGCGAAACGAATCGCGATATTGATGCGGTCGAAGTGCTTTTACGTCACCCCGACCATACGATTACGAAAAAGTCACTCACACAGCGGACCCCAACTCAATGGGAACTCGAAGCCGATGCTTCTTCGGGATTGACCTATTTATTCCTTGAAGATAGCCAGCCTGAACTCGATCCTACGAGACCTCTTTCAATGGAGATCGATGGGCAAATGTGGAGCTATATCCCACCAACCCAATGCAATGCTCCAGAATTCGACTTTGTCACCCGAGAAGTTCGGAATGAACGAACGTATCTAACTCTTCAGATGAAGAGAAGTCATAGCAACCATGGACTTGACGCAGACTCAGTCTATGCGGAGGTTGATGGAACGTCGTTAACCACGATACACATCGGGGACCAGGTACTCGTTGATATCACGTCGCTTCCGCAGGGAAAACATTGGCTCTCACTGACCGCCAACGATGTGCACAACCGCTCATCAAAACCCTTCAAGGCACCATTTTGGGTCGAATCAAAACCATTTCGGTGGTCCACTGCACAGATGTATCAGGTGGTCACTGACAGATTTGCAGGCTTTCAATTTCCTGCACCACAAGATTGGACAATTGGCACCTACCGAGGTGGCAATTGGCAAGGGATTCAAACAAAGATTGAGACCGGTTATTTCGAACAATTTGGCATCGATACGCTCTGGATCTCACCCGTCAATCAAAATCCAGATGGGCTGTGGGTGGGCGTAGAAGGCGGGGTCCCTCGGTATGAGGGATATCACGGCTATTGGCGAGTGAGTAACAATCAAATCAACGACCACTTCGGTAGTGATCGAGACTTACGACAGTTGATCAAAAGTGCGCATCAAAATGGGATTCGAGTCATCGTAGACGTCGTGCTCAATCATCGTCATATTCAATATGACCGCCCGAATAGCAGCTCAACACGAAGCAATTCCCTCTGCATCTGTGGGCACGCAATCTGCCCCTGGTGGAGCGATATCGAACGCTGCTGGTTTACGTCATATCTACCGGACATTGACTACAGTGTCCCCGACGTACTTGAAACCGAGCTCAATGAATTACGAACGCTCCTAACTGAATTCGATTTTGACGGCGTTCGCGTCGATGCAGTCCCGATGATGCCTAGATTTGTGATTCGCCACCTCAAGCACATGCTGACTGAGACGTTTGAGGGCTTAGATAGTCGCTTCGTTTCACTAGGAGAAACATTTACTCACGAAGACGGCTACGATCAGATTCGATATTATCTTGGCAAGCATGGTCTTGATGGTCAGTTTGACTTTCCCCTAATGTGGGCAGTTCGAGCGTTCTTCGCAGAGCAGCGAACCGGCGCAGATGAACTTCTAGGCGCATGGCGGCGAAGTCACAACGCGTGGCGCGGTAGTGGCAGTTCCATGGCACTGATGATCGGCAATCATGATATCCCAAGGTTTACGAGCATAGCCAACTATGACGCCGTGTATGACCCTTGGGGGGCCCCCCCGATACAAAGTACAAACCAGGAGATCATGACGCGCTCACTGAATGCTCAGACCTTCCTGCTTTCGCTACCAGGGATATGGACGCTGTATTACGGAGACGAGGTGGGTCTGAGCGGCGGTCAAGACCCGGACAACCGTCGACCCTTTCCCTGGGAAAACGTACTTTCGCCAGCCCAGTTAGAACTGAATGCAACCCTTGGTCAACTTGCTAGAAACCGACACTGCATTGCACCTCGCTTAAGCGAAGATGTGTTATTCACAGCCCTTGACGAAAAAGCGCTCGCAGTCATTCGAACAGATAAGCAAACAGGAAAACCAACGCTCGTAGTCGTCTTATCATCTGGCGCCCTTCCACGTCTTGATGCGATACACAGCTTACGAGAACACCTGAAGACGCATGCATCATGGACTGACATCGTGAGTGGCACCCGTTTTTCGGGCACTGATGAAAATTTAGACATACTCATAGGAAATGGAAACCTACGCTGGCTCGTACCTTCAAATGACGTATGCGCCACCAGGGGAGAACTGTGATGAAAGATCAACTCGTAATATTTATCTTGATGATAATGCTGGTGGGATGTTTAGACGAAAACCAGATCCCTCGCCCCAGTCCAGTTGACCAAGGCGTCGAAGACAACTTCGATGCCCGTCAACCACCGGTGGCCCCTAATACGGGATCGGGCTATGGCAGTGGGTACTCGGGCTCAGCGCCTGCACCAATCAACACCGATCAATTCGTAGATGGGTCATCTGACGATATGGATATTCCTGATGGAGAACTCCAAGCACCCTTGGATTTCGGAATCGCTGAGGATGACCGTTAAACTCGACGCACAACCCGTGAAACCTGACCAGCAACATGAGGACTTAGGGTTAGAGGCAGTGGGTGGTGATGGGGCGCGAGTACTTGAAAACCTCGGTCGAACTCTTCGCGTTGCCTCAGGTCAAATTCCGTTGCGAATGCGATTGCGTCGATCGACGAAACCTCTTCTCCCCCATCATTTTTTAACGTTAAACATGTGCCATTTTCTATCGTAACCGACAGCATTGGCAATGCTTCTCGAACAAGATAAAAAGCCTCAACTCCGGCGCGGATACCGCTCAACTCTCGTCCAAAGAAAGTGAGAATCCCTTCGGAAAAATTGAGTCCTGCGTGTACCGTCTTGAGCAATACATGCGCGACATCAACCTCAACAGACATGTGTTCGGAAGAAAAACTCATTAACAGTGAATCCGAACCATTCATTCGCTGAGCACTCAAGCCAAGGCGTTCGGCTTCCTTCACAAACACCTTACAGAAGAAGGAACTGTCGATGATCACAAATGGTTCAATCGCCGCGCCCGAGATATCATTTGCATATCCGCCCAACCAAGTCACATACAAGTCGGCGTATGCGAGCCCCATGTCGGATTCAATACTATCTCTCAAGAGGACAAAGAAGTCGTACCCTTCCTGCTCGCGCTCGGCAAGAATCGCCTCCACTTTCGTATTCAACCCGTGAATATCCCAAGACGAGTCAGCGTACGGTCGCAACCCAATCTCATACCCCTGCTCCATCGATAAACAGACAATATCGTCATGAAACAGATGTCCGCCTATGAGTTGCCGCCATGCAGCTCTGACGGAAAGAGGCGGTAAACGGTGATTGAGGATGTCTGCACGGCTCACGACCTCAACACCACCATCAGGTGCCATCAAGTATAGATGCGTTTGATTTACTTTGCCGGCGCGAAAGATGAATTCAGCCTGAAAGTCCTTTCCAACCGATGGCAAAAACTTCGCAAGGAAAGCTGATACAAGTTGTACTTTTGATGAACCACAAGCAGGACACTCGGTCGGGACGGCGCCCTTGGATTGCCATGTCTCTTCCGCGCAGAAGTAGTCGAGCATTTGCCCCCAAGAGGTCTCGAAAACCCCCGAAGAAAGACCCCGCAGCGCTGCACTCACATGTTCACAATCATGACACCGAATCACTAAGGCGAACGCCTCTACTGCGGCGGATCCAAACTGTCGTACAACCGGGACACGGAGGCGCCAGCGCAACTCATCTAGAGCGCTTCGGCGAAGATCTTTGAGCACAAGAGGCTCGCTCGGAAAGTGATACAGCACACACACGTATCGGCGTCTGAATCAAAAACTTAAAAAAATGAGCTATTTTCTATCTTTGAAGTTACCAGATTCGGTGTCGACGCGGATTTTATCGCCGGCTTTGACAAAGAGCGGAACTT
>JBMYRY010000250.1:0-4898 GCA_049602795.1 Bradymonadia bacterium | reverse complement strand
AAACAGCAGGACTTTAGAGTTCAGAAGCAACGACCAGCTTTAATCCTTGCGGCTAAGAACAACCGCAAGGTTTTGCCAACACCAGTGGGGTTTGGCGTCGGGGGAGAGGAGAACTATTATTTTTCTCATTTGCTCAATTGCATCTATGACTGTCGATACTGTTTTTTGCAGGGCATGTATCGCTCAGCGAATTACGTGCTATTTGTGAATTATGAAGACTTTGAAGATGAAATCGTTAGTCTCGCACGCGAAGATTCATCTCGTTCACCGTATTTCTTTAGTGGATATGATTCCGACTCATTGGCATTGGAGGATGTGTCGCAATTTACAGAATACTTTCTACCCATCTTCGAGAAATATGAGCATGCAACCCTCGAGTTACGTACCAAGTCCGTTGCCATCCGGTCATTGCTTGCTCGACCGGCCTTGAAGAATGTGGTGGTTGCATTTTCTCTGTCGCCAGCGGTCTTTGCACATGCGTTTGACGAGAAAGCACCTTCGATTGCAAGGCGACTAGATGCAATTAAACGCCTGGCTGAGGCAGGCTGGCCCATTGGGTTACGGTTTGATCCGCTGATCTATGGGGCGCGCTGGCAAGAGCATTACCAGTCGCTTCTTGATGACATATTCAGTATGGGGCTCCATGAGCAGATTCATTCGGTGAGTACCGGGCCATTGCGCTTTCCGAAATCGATGCATAAACGCATTTCCAATTTGTATCCGGAATCCTTGTTGTTTGCCGCACCATTAGAACAGAATGATGGCGTCGTGTCGTACCCACCTGGGATCGAGCTTGAAATGAAGGATTTTGTGCATCAACGACTTGCTCAGGAATTCGATGCTACGCGGGTGTTTCACTGTCAGAGTGAAGGAGGTGGTAGCTAATGAGGCGGTACTTAGTTACGGGAGGGACGAGCGGCATTGGAGAGGCCATCGTTAATGTACTCCATGCGCACGGTTCGCATGTCACAGTGCTTGCCAGACGAACACCTGAAATCTCAACATTACCTAATGTGGATTATCTGGCTGTTGATCTGAGCAGTCACGAGGAAACGCTCGCATGCCTAGCCAAACTCAAACGCAGCGCCATCACCTATGATGGGGTGGTCAGCAACGCAGGTCTAGGGTTATTCGGACAATTAGAAAATCATGATGCGAATCGCATTAGTGACACCGTCCAACTGAATTTGACTTCCCACATTTTATTAGCCCGGGCATTACTCCCGGGCATGAAACAGTGTGGTCGTGGGACCTTCGTGTTCATGGGCTCTGAGGCAGCACTTATGGGCGCGAAAAATGGTGCTGTGTATTGCGCAACGAAGTTTGGTTTAAGAGGGTTGGCGCACTCATTGAGAGCCGATTCTGCTGCCAGCGGTGTGCGAGTGTGTTTGATAAATCCAGGTATGGTTGACACCCCGTTTTTTGATGAGTTGTGGTTTGGACCTGGTAAAGCTGAAGGTCAGCATTTGACGGTGGAAGATGTCGCACGAACGGTTTGGCATGTGTTGAGTGCGCCTAAGGGGGTTGTCATCGATGAAGTCTCTCTGTCCCCACAAAGCAAGGTGGTTGTCTTCGACCGCAGTAAGCGGTGATTCTATAGCTAGATTGTTGTTCGAACACTCCATAGCTCGGGAAAGAACTTGAGGCTAAGCGCTTTCGCTAGATATGAGACTCCCGACGTACCTCCAGTGCCTTTGCGAAATCCGATCACTCGTTTCACTGTGGTCATGTGACGGAAACGCCACTGTTGGAAGTTGTCTTCTACATCCACAAGTTTCTCAGCAAGTTCGTAGAGATCCCAATGTGTCTTCGTGTCTCGATATACGTTAGCCCACACTTCTTCCACTCGCGGGTCAGGTGTATAGGGCGTAGACCAGTCTCGGTCAATTTTGTCTTGAGGGACGTCAAAGCCCCGTCGATGGAGCAGCTTGAGGGTTTCGTCGTAGAGGCTCGGTGCGTTTAAGGCCTTGGAGACCTTCTCATAAACCACAGGATCGTGTTTGTGGACTTGCGCCATTTTTGGATTCTTATTTCCAAAGAAATACTCCAGGATTCGATATTGGTGTGATTGGAAGCCAGATGCGTGCCCTAAAGCATCCCGAAACGCAATGTAATCTGCTGGGGTCATCGTGGCGAGGACATCCCAAGCCTGTTTCAGTTGATTCTGCACTTTGGATACGCGGGCTAGCATTTTGAAGCAGGGCTCTAGATCATCTCGTTGAATTGCCTTGATCGCGGCTTCAACCTCGTGCAAGACGAGCTTAATCCATAATTCGGAGACCTGATGAATAATGATGAAAAGCATTTCATCATGGTGACCCGATTTGCAAAGTTGAGCTTCCAGCACTTGGTCTAAGCCAAGGTAATCGCCGTAGCTCATGTTTTTCTTGAAGTCCCATTGAACGTCTTTCTCGTCGCTGAGGTCAACCTCTACGGTTGGATCGATCGGCTTATTCATGTTCGGACTCCTCGATGAATTCAAGTGGCAGAGTGCCCTGTTTCTTGTAAATTGGCAACGCCGTCAGTCGCGCCAATTTGGTTTGGTTTTATTGAGGAAAGCCATTAAGCCTTTTTGTGCATCCTTCGTCCCCATGGCTGCGTGTAATTGAGTTTCGAGGTAGGGTAGCGCGTCTTCCACAGATAAGTGGTCTTGAGCGTGATAGGCGCGTAAACCAAGTTTCATGACTGCGGGTGGTCGGTCGGCGAGTAGGTTTGCCCATTTGCTCACGCAGGCATCTAGTTCATCAGAAGGTACGGCCTCATTAATCAATCCCATGCGCGCCGCATCGGTCGCGCTGATGCGTTCACCAGCCAAGATCATTTCCAATCCAGCTCGTTTCCCTACGGTGCGGAAGATATTTGCCATGATCATCATTGGAAATAGGCCCACATGGATTTCCGGAGTTCCTAGCTGGGCAGACTCTTCAGCGAAGGCAAAGTGTGCGGCGCAAACCAACCCTAATCCCCCACCAAGTGCATATTTTCTTATTTTCGCAATAACCGGCTTACCAATGGTTGTAAAGGCGAGATTCAACTCCACGAACCCACCTCGATGGGGCACCGCGTCTGGACCCTTAGGTAATGGTTTGGCCATGCCACTCAAGTCTGCGCCCGTACAGAAGGTGCCTTCAGAGCCCTCGAGCACTATGACCCGAACAAGGTCGCTTTCTCCTGCCTGCTCTAGGCAGTAAATCAGTTCGTTGACGAGCTCTTTGGAAAGTGCGTTGCGTTTGTGCGGACGATTCATCGTGATCGTGCAGATGCCATTGTCTAGGTCGACGAGAAGGGTGTTGTAAATCTCTGTTTCCATCATATGCTCCTTAGGATTTGAACGGTAATGCATCTAGCCAGTCAGCGATGTGTTGCCAACCAGGCGCGCTGTGTCGTGAGGTAATCAGCCTCATGTGGTCAGTAGGGACTCTGCCTTCAGTCCAATCAGCGTCAGCGATCAGCACTTGACTATTTTTAGGACCGAATGCGTTGAGGAATGCTCTGACCGACGTAGGGTGAGCTTCTAGTTTGTCTTGTGAACCGACGACGGAGAGCAGGGGGCACTCTAAGTTTGCTAACCCGGCAAAGTAGCTTTCTCCATCTTCAGAGGATGACCAACGGTCGTTGCGCCACCAAGTCATGAGATCACGAAGATAAGTCTTAGCTTCATCGACCGTACCCAAGTTGAATCGCTTGACAGGGATAGTGCCGTTACTCAGTACGAGCAAACGACCGATCATCATATAGATGCTCTTTAGGCGTCGACGAGTGAAGTTTGACTCTAGTGATGGCAGCCAAACATTGGTTGACACTAGAACCATCCCTGAAAGTTCCCCGAGGTGTCCGGTGCTCATAGCGGCAAGCCCAACATGCCCTCCTAGAGAGTGTCCTAACCATACTTTGGCGAGCGTTGGACAGTGCTGATTAACGGTATCGATTACCGCGGGAACATCTAGACGAACAAGCTCATCGTATGACCAATCGAGAGGTGCCTTTTCATCTCGACCCCTAAAGTTAAACACAAAGACAGCGTATCCCCGTGTTGATAGAGCATTGACGAAACCAGATTTCTCAAAAGTTCTCATATCAACCATCATCGCATGTGCACAGATCACCAATGCTTTTGGGGGCGCGCTTGGTTGGTAAAGACGTCCCGAGAGTTGGATGTGGTCGCTGGTGGTAATCGTGACGTCTTTGCTCACTGGGGTTTTGACACTCAAATGACGTGTTCCCCCGGTGTTTGCTCGAGCCATTCTAGGGCGACGTTCTCCTTACACTCGAATACTCTCGTCCCGGTGGGGGTTTCGAGTGTGATTATCGCACTTGAGAGTTTTGAGTTCATACAGTAGTTCATCTCTCCGTTTGGGTCCTCGTACCCAAGACATAATACGCGCTCGAGTGCTGCAGTCGCACGGATTTTTAGTCGAGTTTCGCCTTGCTTGAGTGTGAGCAAAAATTCGCCGTTTTCAAAGGATGATTCATGATTCCAAGTGTCTATCAGGTGGTCAAATTCGTGTACTTGTTCTCCAAGCCTTACATATGCACCTGAAAATGGACCAACCCGCCAAGGACCGACATTGACCTTTCCGGAGAACGCTTCACATGTCCCAACAACCTGCCCGTGTTCGCGCAAGATACCGTGCACCCAGACATAGTCGGGCGTGTGTGCCCGACCCCAATTATGACCTTGGCAGCCTGTCCACTGCGTTAATTCAAGTTTACATGTACCTGTTTCAACGGTGCCGTTGACGTAACACAAGCCCATGGGGGTGACCGTTTTTTGTTTGGGCAGGGGACCATTCAACATCCAGGCGTAGGGCAGCATACTGTAGTCTTGACCATAGGAAGACGAGCAGGCTTGCCATGTGATCGCAATATGCATCCACAGACCTTCATGCTCCAGACGT
>JBMYRY010000249.1:0-4904 GCA_049602795.1 Bradymonadia bacterium | reverse complement strand
GACCACGGGCTTACCGCACGTTTCCAACATGCGGAGTCCTTCATGCAATCGGCCCAAGTCTTCATAGAGTGTTGGTACGTCACGAGTTTGATAGACAAAATCAATGTCGGCACCAACACAGAAGTCTTTGTGCCCACTCGTGATGATCAACCCCTTTAAAGTCGTTGTCTCAAGGACTGCGGTGATCGCCGCATTAAAGCCCTCTCCAAACGTAGGATTAATTTTGTTTACGCCGCCCTCCATTTCCATCCATAGGGTGGCAATTTCTTTCGACTGGTCCCATTCAATTCTAAACGACATACCGTACCCCTATACTCTCTCAATGATGGTTGAGATGCCCATACCGCCGCCGATACATAAGGTAATCAGCGCTGTCTGTAAGTCTCTTTCCTCCAACGCATCGAGGACAGTCCCAAGAAGGACTGCACCTGTCGCACCCAGAGGATGACCCATCGCGATGGAACCTCCATTGACGTTAATTTTTTCAGGGTCAACCCCCAGTTCTTGCGCAAAGTACAAGGGCACGGCGGCGAAGGCTTCATTCACCTCAAAGAGATCGATGTCCCCAATTGTCATTCCTGCTTTCCTCAGTACGCGTTGCGTTGCCGGCACGGGCCCCGACAACATGATGACTGGCTCATCGCCTACGGATGCTAAGGCACGGATCCGAGCCCGAGGTTTGATCCCTAATCGTTGTTGTGCATTTTGATTGCCAATTAAAACTGCGGCAGACCCATCCACAATCCCGCTGCTGTTGCCCGCAGTGTGAATATGATGAATGTGCTCCACTTCAGGATATCGAGTTTGCGTCATCGCATCGAGACCGAACTGAGTCCCGATCATTTGAAAGGATGCATTCAATTTACCCAGACTTTCCGCAGTGGTATCAGCGCGAATATGCTCATCTCGCTCAAGGAGTGGAATCCCGTTGAGGTCATGTACTGGAACGACACTCTTTGAAAATGCCCCCCGCTCCCATGCGGCAGCCGCATTTTTCTGGCTAAGCGCCGCGAATGCGTCTGCATCGGATCGAGTGATACCCGCCTTGGTGGCGAGTAGATCCGCCGAAATCCCTTGGGGCACCGTTCCATATTCGAAGGCCATCGTCGGATCCCAGAGCGCACCACCGTCACTGCCCATTTTCACGCGCGACATGCTCTCGACACCACCCGCAATGACCAGATCGCAAAACCCGCTTGCGACCTTTGCCGCAGCACCATTGACAGCCTCCAATCCAGAACCACAGAATCGATTGAGGGTTACCCCAGGCACAGATTCATCGTAGCCGGCGAGCAAAACGCTCGTACGCGCAATGCACGCGCCCTGCTCACCAACCTGCGTAACGCAGCCAATCGTGACATCGTCGACAAACTGTGTGTCGAGTGAGTTGCGTTCCTGTATAGCCGACAATGATCGACTCAATAGATCCACCGCTTTAACGGTATGCAATGCCCCAGAGCTCTTACCCTTACCGCGTGGCGTTCGGACGGCGTCATAAATCAGCGCTTCTCCCATAACAGTCCCTTTACCCTATTTAATTAGCTTGCTAAGTAAATTTATCCCGCCTAGGCTGAAAACTGTCAAGGAGAATTCATCAATGAAGCGATTACCGCTGAGCATAGAGGCACTCGACAAGGACACAGCGCTGTCAATCCGTCGACGGCAAATTGACTCATTCATTGTTCTTCAACGCTTGCACAGCGCAGTAGAACACCGAACACGCGCTCTGTTTAAAGAGTACGGAATAGATAGCATTACCCCATCACAAGCGAACGTACTAATGGTACTGTTCCAGCGACGGCGCCCAATGACTGCGAGAGAAATTCATCGCGAGCTTGGCGTCAGTGAAGTCACCATCTCCAGGCTGGTCAATGCGTTGGCGGAGCACTCCTGGATTGAAAAAAAATCACATCCCGAAGATAAACGCGCCAGTCATTTAACACCCACTGGCAAAGCTAGAGACCATTTAGCGAGCTTTATCGGGGTAGCCAACACATTACTCGACGAAACTTTTTCTGGTATTGATGGGGCGACATTGAAGGTACTCAATGAGGCCATCTTGAAAATTCACTCAAATCTTGAAGACCACGACGGATGAAACCCCTCCAAGACATGGACAACCTGACAGTTCCTGTCTAAACTTCGAATAGCTGAAATGTTGGGGAAAAACATTGCGACAGACCATCATCCGCGCTGCGCTTATGACCGGGCTCATTGTGAGCACGTTCAGTCCGGAGGTCTTTGCTGACCGAGTAACCGAAGCTAAATTAAGATTTGAACAAGGTGCCGACCTCATCAAATCCAGTGAGGTGCGCAAAGGGCTCAATGAAATGTTGATCTCTAATAGACTAGCGCCCAACCCCAACACCCTTCTCAATGTTGCCCGCTCACTGGAATACCTTAAATATTATGAATACGCTTACCTTGTGTACGACGAATATCTTCGTGAAGACAGTATCAGTCAGACTGACCGCGACCAAGCAAAGCGGGCATTTGAGAGAGTTGGGCGACGAGTCGCTCGCCTGTTTGTCGAGACCGACCCTCCGAATGCGGTCATTTATGTAGATCGTAAAACTTTGGGGAAGTATGGAGAGACACCCCGGCGGATCGCAACTCAGCCGGGTCAGCACCGGATTATTCTAAGCGCCCCTAACTATAACGAAACAAGCCTCGAATTGGATCTCAGCAAAGGCGCCGAACAAAGACTCTCCGTAGCATTGAGACCAAAGACCCGAGACTTCATTCTGTCCACGAAAGACTGGGCGAAAGAAGATGAGGTTCCTCTCATCACAGTCACTAAAGATGGTCGACTGATGGGCACAACAAACAGCCCATTGACTCTACCGGTCGGCAAACAAAACTTATCACTCAGCGCCGATGGCTTCGAAACACTCGCGTTGGAAATAGAACTACCGCAAGCTCCACCGGTGAACTCGGCTTTAACCGACGATGACTGGGAAGATGAATCAGACACCGACACCTTGATACACGAGATTAAGCTGGAACCAATGAAAGGCAGTGCACGAATACTCGCAAATGAAATCGGGGCACTCATTTATCTTGATGACCAAGAAGTAGGGTACACGCCGCAAGTCATCAAGCCGGATGTTGGACGTCACCGTCTCCGCCTGGAGTTGACGGGCTTCAAGGCATGGGAAGGTGAACTAACGGTCCCGAAACCACCCAACCAACTGGTTGGAGAAATTGAGTTTAGGCGACCTAGAGAACGTCTTATTCATCCAGCATGGGCCTGGGGGATGACCGTGCTCGCCGTTGGGTCTGCGAGTTTGGGCTTCGCATTGGCGCTTGAAGGTAATCGCATCAACCGAGATTTACCACCTTATCCATCGGAATTAGAAGTGGCAGACGGCAATCGGTATCTTCTCCTTGCTGATGGTGCGGGCATTGTGGCTGCTCTTTCCGCCATTGCGAGCTACCTTTTATTCCGAAGCCAATCCGATGCCACCCTAGACACGCCGCGTTCGAGATTCTATGACGCCACCACTCCACTCGAAGATATTCCTCCCTTTCAAGAACAAGAGCAAAAGCAAACTAATGATCGACCGGAAGATGCGGTGAGCGGTTCGGTCGGCAACTAAAATGCTTGGGCTGAATCGCACGTGGCTCATGCAGCGCTGTGGGGTCAAGCTGGTTACTCTCAGCACAACCATGAAACCAATGACGGCAACTGCGTATCGAGACAGTGGCGATGAACGCGTAAATAAGGGAGCCCCGAATGTCGCAACTCAATACTAAGCCCACAGTCGTTGTGGCAGGCGCATCCGGATTTGTTGGCCAAGCAATTGGCGCGACATTAAGCCAAGCGTATACGCTCATCGGTCTTTCTAGGAGCACACGGACACCCCGAAACGGTTATCAAAGCTTCCGTAAAACCGATCTATTTTCTCTCAAGGATTGTGAGGCAGCGCTCGAAGGTGCAGACGTGGCCATCTATCTGGTACACAGCATGATGCCATCCGCTCGACTCGTTCAGGGTAATTTCTCTGACCTTGACTTGCTTTGCGCCGATAATTTCGCTCGAGCGGCAAAACGGAATGGCGTTCGACAGATCGTATATCTGGGCGGTCTCCTGCCAGCCACAGGAGACCTGTCTCTTCACCTCAAGAGTCGAGCGGAAGTTGAGCGCGCTCTCGCGGGCACTGGTGTACCGGTGACTACCTTACGTGCTGGCCTTGTTGTGGGTCATGATGGTTCTTCATTCCAAATGCTTTTACGGCTCGTGGAGCGATTACCGGTTATGCTTTGCCCCGCTTGGACAAGTACCCGCATGCAACCCGTAGCAATCCGTGACGTAGTGGCAGCAATCCAGAGGGTAACTAACCAAGATGTACATTTTAATGCAACCTACGACCTAGGATGTCCGGAGGTGGTGACCTATCGCGAACTCCTGGAACAAACTGCGGAGGCACTTGGTCTAGAACGTCTGTTTATCAGCGTACCGCTCTTTTCGCCAAACCTCTCGCGCTTATGGGTTAGTTTGACAACGGGTGCGCCCAAAGACTTGGTTGGACCCCTTGTGAAAAGCCTGACCCATGAAATGATTGCTCGAGATGAATATCTCTTCGACTGTATTGAGCCCACGCCTTTAAAGACGATGCTCGAACACGCCGTCATGGAAGCGAAGCGACACCGAAGTACGCCAAGGGCCTTCCAGAAAGCGCCAGCTTCGACCTATACCCACACCGTTCGCTCTGTTCAGCGCATGACGATCCCGGAAGGCACAGATGCAGAATGGGCCACCGAACAATACATTCAATGGTTGCCCGTTGGTTTGAAAGGTCTAGTTCGGGTTCGCCGTGAGGCGAACGATATCCATTTCACGCTGTTTCAACGCGGTCCGACCCTATTGAGCCTCTCTCTGCGAAACCACCGCAGCGAGCCTT
>JBMYRY010000248.1:0-4907 GCA_049602795.1 Bradymonadia bacterium | reverse complement strand
ACAAATGTCCCATGCCACCAACTCATCGATATCGCTTTTAATTGGATTGGCGTCGTCAGTCCAGGTCAGTTCGAATTGAGTACCATCGATGCAGGACCCGGACAGGGTCGTGCCATTTTGCTCGTATAATTCAACCTCGTAGGCACCAGCGAGAGCCTTGCCCGCTATGAGCAGTGTGACGAGAGTAAAAACAGAACCCCGAATGAATAAGCTAAACATGATTTTGCCTCCTGGTTGCAGTTGATGACATGAGAGCGTAGGCATCATGCCAAGACGACATCAAAGGCATAAGGAGCGCTTAAAAACAGACCTACAGATAAAAACAGGGCACTACAAGCCATACAGCAACCCCCGATACTCCAAGTAATCTGACAATCATCATGGACAATGATTCTTCCTGATGCCGGGTATAGTTGGCATGTCTAAAATGGCAAGTGAGTGCCCCGATACAGTTCTATACCTATCAACAACCACTGAATCATCTCCTAACCAGATCCGTAAAGACCAAGTTAGACAATAAAGAGGACAATCAGGACGGCGCCAAAGAAGCAATAGACCTGCTTCTGGACTTCTCAATTGTATGTCTAGGATTGTTTGCCGTATTGACGTACGATGCCCCCGGGAGAAATTTTCAATTGAATAAATGTGCTCTTGTCTACGTCTAATGGCGGGGCAAACCAGTTTCGCTCATGTTTGAGCTCTCGAATTAATTAGTCAGAGAATACCAAAGGGAGGAATACACCGTGGTCAATCGTTCTTTAAGGTCCTTTATACAACTTATCGGACTCACATGTCTTTGCATCTCAATGATGGTCGTCAGTAATGCACAGGCGAAACGCCGCAAAAAGGTGAACCTAAAAAAAGCCTGTAAAACTGAAATCAGTAAGTACTGCAAGAATGCAAAAGGTAAAGGTCTTAGGCGATGCCTATCGAAAAAAGCGAAGAAGCGCAGCAAAAAGTGTAAATCCGCTCTCGTCAAGATTAAGAAACTGATACGAGCGAAACGGGCAAAACGAGCGAAAGCCAAAAAGAAAACTAAGAAGAAAGTTGTGCTCAATCCAAAATTAACGGCAGTGAGAGCACCCATAAACCCAAATATTAATGCCGCAGTACGCAAGCCAATAAAGCCCGTGAAGCCAGCTACGACTAAACCATCGAATTCATCTAGCAAACCCACGCAGTCTTCGAGTAAACCAGCGCAATCAAGCCTGGCATTGAACACCAAGATCCTTCAAAACGCGGCCAAGATCCCCGTACGCCCTTACTGTTGGAAGGGCATGAAGCAATACAAAGACAAGTGTCCTGACGGCAAAGGCATCAGAACAACGGGTCTGTCTAAGGTGATTGAACTCAAATCTAAAGAGGGTAAAACCTGGACAGTTGCAAAGGACAGCTATGGTAATAGCTATTGCTCTGGAGTGACCTATGAAGCGGTCGCGCCCATTGTGATTGAGAAAGGATGGCTTGCATCGAAGAGCTATGCAGATATTCGAACATTTCAGCAACTTTGGTACGTCGTCTGCCCCGAAGGCGTTGAAAAAAGCAGCGGTCTACACTGTAAGCATCCCGATGGCAGTGTGTACTCATTAAGCAAGATCAAACGAGAGGCTGCAGTGCTCGCGATTGAGCACGCTAAGATTGGTAAGAAAATCGATTACAAATCCGCTCGACCAGGTGATGTAGTTCAACTCTATCGCTCAGGTTGGGGACACAGTGTCTTATTCAAGAACTGGGTGCAATCGGATGGTAGCTCAAGCGAGAGTTTCAACGATAAGACTGTGGGTCTGAAGTACTTCAGTTCACAGCCAGCAACCAATGGCGTCGGCGACCATATCGAATGCTTCAAATCTCGCGGTTGTCCCTCCATCTGTCGCAAGAGTTGTGCATTGACGGACCAAGCCATTTCCGTTGGCCGGCTCACTGGTCCCTGAACTGCAATCCATGATGACGCTGTAGCGTCGACCTTCCATTAAGCATCTCGTAGTCTGATGAGCTACGAGCGCACTTATCGAGAGAGCGTCGGCACTACGGTCGTCTAGAATCCCCGTTCTGATTCAAGCCACTCTACCCGCAGCGCTTCCATCGTCCCAATTGATGAAGTTGTTGGTTCTGTTAAATGTGTAACCGAATAAGTTCTAAATTTCGCTCGCTTGTTGGGTAACGCTATGAACCAACTAAGGAAAAAAGTAACCTCCAAAGCTGAATTACTGCTCACTTGAAGAGGACATGATTAATGAGATTTCTTGAATTCTACGCTGGTGCGGGGCTGTGGGCCAATCCCATCAGCTTCTGCTTTGTACTTGGAGTTATCTTCTGCGGCGCTGACCTATTGACGCGAGGTCAAAGGCGACTGTCATCGATTTGCCTTGCATTCACCGGCACAATTATACTCCTGGGGCTTTTAGGGTTCACTACGGGTTTAAAGCAATTCTGCGATGCCACTGTTAACCTTCAAGGGCTTTCACCGAAACAGCGGCAACTCATGGTCGCCGGGGGCCTAGCCACTGCCATCAATGCCTCGGTCTATGCCATGTTCACTGCTGGTGCTCTGGTCGGACTGACGATGTCGACCCGTGTGTCTCACCGACCTTTGACGCCTAACCAGGAAGCTGGTGTGTCATGAACTACATCTTAGATTTGTTGCAGCTTGACGGCACATGGATGGCGCCCATAAAACAAACATTTGTACTGTTATGTTTGCTCTGCGTCATTGACTTAGGTTCACGGGGTCGGTTTCGGCTGCTCAATGTGTCCATAGCATTATTCATGATCTTGTTGTTTTGCGGATTCACGGGCACATTCTTGGAGATCGTCAATACATTTGCGTCAATGGCTGCGCCAGGCATGACGTCTGATCAGAAGTTCACCGCCATCCATTCTGGACTTTCACGAGGTCTAGATTACAGTATTTTGGCACTAGGATTAGCCATGCCGTGTCTGTGGTTAATGGCGTTGTCGCGAGTCATACGCAAAGATCGGCAAACAGCCAACTCAAACATCTGATCTCATTGATGACGCACTTAACCAAGCCCTAATCCCGTATCTTCAACCAAGATCTAATTACATCTCATCAAGTTGGATTACTGGAGGTCTACTTTCTAAGCTAAGCATCAATAAGGCTTAAGTGGGCATCCCTCCCTCCAGGCTTTGCCCTCCATCGGATAAGAGTGGTGTCGCAAGCGATGCGCGAAGAGCGATACCCGGGAGAGTCAAGCTGGTTATCTCACTTAGGACTCGTCTAACTAACCTCTAATCGCATGTCGTCGAGTAGCGTGAGCTGAAAGTCTGTCTTCTAACCGGAGCGTCAATGAGAGGTCGTTGAGAAGTGCACCCTTGAAGCGTTGAGCTGAATTGGGTGAAAGGCGTTTCACAAGCCAGAGATGCGGAGCAACCCCCAAGTGACTCAATCCTCTTATCTTATCAGAGCTCACTTTTGCCGCCGAACATGCAACCAAACAGCGCTGACAAAAGTGTTTGTTATGCTCAGTGAGACGTCTACCGAGCGGCGGGCTTGTCACGAGTTTTTTGACAAGCATGCCAACGAAGTGACTCAAGTGGCGAGTCTCACTGACGGTGCGCCTAATTCTCAAAACCGATGATTAGGCAGTCATGCTCATAGTCAATTTCGGGACGCGGAGTAACCTATTCGGCTGCTGGGATGGGCCCTTCGATGCTGTGACGAGCATCAGGTGCGGGGTCAGGATCGGGCGCCGGTTCAACCGTCAAGACGACTTTAGTAAAGGTACGCGCTGCCAGATTATCAATGACAATCGTCGATGAGCCTTCACCATTCTCGTCCGTGTTAAATGTGCCCGTCGTTAGTGGCGTTTCTCCACCACCGGCTAGCCAACCCTCATACAGATCGTCCGTGAGCGTTGGCAAGCCCATGACCGTGATGTCAACCTGACCGGTGGTCCCATTAACGACCGCCGTGCCAGAGGCATCCATTGGTCCATGATTAGAACCACCCTGATAGCTCAACACGACGTTCACTGTGCGTTCCCCGATCACGGCTGCACTCGTATTCTCTTCACCGTCATCACCACATGCAAATACCAGCGCACCGAGTGCGACGACTAATAAAACTCTCAACCCATTCATTTTGACTCCTCCTTTTTCTGCGTTCAGCCACCGACCGCTCTCGAACCTTTCTGAGTACATCGAAGAAACTCGACCTGCACATTCGTCAGACTATCTTGATTAAATCCAAACGCCAAATCAATGGGAGATTTCTTGATCCTGGGATGCTTCATTTCGCCAAGTTGGCACTTACTGGTCAGGTAGCTGAGCTTGTTCTGCTTGCATTTCCTTAATGATTGAGCGAACCGTAAAAAACATCCAACCACCGAGTACCAACACACCGAAAAAGCAGCCTAGAATGGTCATTTTCTCTGCTGATGTGTGCTCTTGTCGGGCACTCAAACCAGCGATGACAAAGAGGAGATAATTATACAGCCCATGAATCAAAACTGGATACAGATAGGACTTACTACGCAAGCCAACTGCATTACCTTGAAAATGTTGTTTAGAAAAATGATAGCCCATAATGGCGCCAAACGCGGCGTGGGCAGGGACTGCAGTAAACGCACGCAAGATCACCGTCTGCATGCCCCCATCGAGACAGTACATGACATTTTCCAGGGTCGCAAAGCCAAGGGAAGCCACGGCACCATAAACGATGCCGTCCATGGGCTCATCAAATGCACTGTGATTGGACATTTGTTTTAGCACGCGGAATTTAAAGAACTCTTCAGGGATTGCTGCATAACCGAAGGCGATGACCGCTGAGGTCACAAACACCGATGAATCTTTGAGTGCCCCCATAAAGCCCAGCCCCCATTGCACCGGCATAACAATCAGCAAAACCCAGAAAACAGTCTTAATGCCACCCCAGAATGCCTCATTGA
>JBMYRY010000247.1:0-4907 GCA_049602795.1 Bradymonadia bacterium | reverse complement strand
TTCCTCAGCTTGATGCGGCGTTTGTTCGAGAGAACGCTGATACCATGGCATTTTGCAAAGTTGCCCTCCCGTTTATTTAGAGGACGGCTGCTCCAGTCGCTGTTGTAGGTCCTTGGGCACCGTTAGGCTGCGATTATATGCTCGTAACCATGCCTCGGCACGCGTAACGCGTTTACGTTGATTAGGCGCGCCTTCTGCGTGCTTTAGAAATCGTACAAAGGCGAGGGATGCCTCATACGTGAGACCGACTTTATCTAGGCTTTGGGCGTGATGATAGTGGACTTGAGGCAGGATGTCGTCCCGCGGTAGGAGGGATTCTATATCCTTGAGTGCCACCCCATGTTTACCTGCCACTTGTAATGCGATGACCCTGGATAGGAGAGTATTAGGGTCTGCAACGAGTCGATGTGCTTTTTGGTAATACTGAGCCGACACCTCATATTGTTTGAGTTGGAATAGGCATGCAGCCTTGAGTTTGAATGCGTCATTTCGGACGGTTTTATGCATTTGGTCTGGCTTTAAAAGCGTATTCGCTGCCTGCCAATCGCCAAGGGACATGTGGCATCGAGCGAGCTCAAGACGATATTCATCGAGGTTTTTGAGCGTAAGCGCTTTTTCGTAGCTTTTGATCGCCGCTTTGAATGCTTTGTTTTTGCGTTGAAGTTGACCAAGGTAAGCCCAGATGTCTGCACGTGCCTGGTGTATTTTCAGGAAGTCTTGAATCAGCGTCGTCGCCTGTTTGAGGCTATCCTTGCGGATGAGTGCGTTACTCACAGTCATCAGTACTTCAGGATGTGCGTCAGGCTGATTCAAAAGCCCTTGTCCAAGAGTGATGACGGTCTCGGTGTCATCACGGTGTACCGCACGGAGAAATTGGAAGACCTCACGCCACCGTGGACTTAAGTCTGAAGAGGTCTTCATTAATTCTTCAAGACGGTTGAATTCAGCCGAGTTGAAGGTGTCCAGTTGCGCTAAACTTGCTCTTAATTCCAGGCGCAGTAGGCCCTTCTCAGCAGCCTGCTCGACCGTTGGAATACCGGAATTAACACTCCGTAAAAACAGGGTTTTGGCAAGCCCCAACCGACCTTGTTCTTCATATAACTTCGCTTGCTCCAATCGTTTTTCGACCGACTTTTGGGCGCGCTCTTGAGTGAGTAGCAGTGCATCTAATTTTGAGTTCACTGTACTCAACTCGAAAAAGAGTACGGTACAGATCGACAGTGAAGCGATTGAGATGAGGGGCATAAGACGTTTCAATGCAAGCGACCTTTATTGATGAATTGTGTCTACTCTATCCGATCATTTTTCTATCTGCCAGAACTGGTGGACGCTCGGTTTAGTTCACTCTGAGGCGGGTGATGGTTGAGGGTTGGGCGCGAGTTGGGGGTCGCTTGTTGGCGTGACTCTAAATCGGTGATTTGCCGGGAAGCGGTAACGCGTTTGATCTCTCGCGGCATTGGGCCAGGTCACCGTAACCACAGCGTCGCAGTCTTCACCGAGACCAATATGCACGATATGGTCATCCTGTGCCCCATAATGGCCATAGCCGCCCTTGATTTCAAAGTGCTGGGTACCAAGGGCACTGGTTACGTCGATTTGGGCACCGACGGCATCTCGATTGGCAGTTGGTCCGCCTTCAAGTTTGAGTTGAAGCCAATTACCTGCGTCGGCGAGGGTATTTTCGAAGAGTCTGACCTGTCGACTCTCGTAGCAATTGGTGGGGTCGGCGGCATCGCACCGGTTTCTGGAATGACCAATGACTAGATCGATGTCGCCGTCGCGGTCAAAATCTGCCGCCACAACACCGTGGCTACGATGTTGATCGATACTGACGCCCGGATCGAGGCGGACAAACCGTGGCATGCCGGGTTCGGATTGATTGTGGAAGAGATAACCTCGGTTGTTATTGTAGTCCGTACCCCCGAGGTACAGGTCTTTTCTGCCATCGTTGTCAAAATCAAGCCAGGTGGCAGTGATGATCCCCTCGTCCCAGTTTGCGCCACTATGTTCGATGGCAAGACCGGTGTTGTCATTGCCAGGTCGGATGAAGCGAACCAAATTGTCTTGCTGATTCAACAACAGCTCCGCTCGGTCACTACCCGCACCAGCCCACCAATGTCTAATTTCGGTGGTCACTAAATCTGGCCATCCGTCATTGTCGAAATCTGCGCAGACGGTGGTGCCTGAGTTACCACCAAGTCTAAATGGCTCCCGATCTGTGTCATGACGCCAATTCATTTGGTTACACTGAATGCGGGGAGACTCGGCAAGGCTACACTCTGTAGCCGATGGATTTGATCGGCAGAAACATGCAGCGAATTGATTGTCGGTCCAAGTTTGGTCATTGTCATATGCATAGCCAGACGCGACGCTTTCGTTTACGAAGCTTAAACCGTCATTGGATGGCGCAGCACGCCAGAGATGGTTAGGCGCTCGCCCGTATGACCCGACGAGAAGCTCTGAGTACCCATCACGATTCAGGTCACACGCTGTTGCAGACCACGCGGTTGAATGCGCTCGCCCCTCGTTCATCGCTTCAGGATCGACCCAATTCTCGGTTCTCAGATTAACGTCTCGGGTCACGTCTTCAAAGGCGCCATCTCCAGTGCCTAAATAGAGACGATCCTGCATCGGGGCGCCCAATCCCCCCTGGGCAATCCAGACGTCGATGTTGCCGTCAAGATTTACATCTACGAAGCTCACGCCCGATGGGACGTCCTGACGATTTAACCGACGCAGCACATGATTGACGGGACCGAGTGTAAACTGACCTGTACCATCATTGATGAGCACTTCCGAGCGCTCTTCAATGGGCAGCATATCATCCATGGACAACTCAATTGACAGGGCTTGGCGAGTATCGACACCGGTGTAAATATCCAGGTCTCCGTCATTGTCAATGTCGGCAAACGCAACCACCTCGGCAGGACGACCAATGGTTCGGGGATATGAGCCTCGGACGGCATTGAAGCCAGAGCTGAGGGTGACATCTTCAAAGCGACCACCCTGATTTTTGAGTAGCCAATGAAAACGCCGATCTTGTTCCTCGTTTTCATAGAATTCGTCGAGACGGGTCCCTGCGCGTCGCGCCGCCAAATCTGGCAGACCATCACCATTAATGTCCCCTACACTGAGACGCGTACCGCGCACGCCTAATTCTGCCAAACCCCATGCGTTAGTATTGTCTGTAAAGATGGAACGCACGCCTTCATAGGGCGTAAAGGGAAGGCAACTCGCGGTGCCCATGGCTGTGAGGTCAAGGATTGGGGGCCCAACGTCAATCTCCATATCCACCAACATATCCGTTGAGTAGGTGGTGGTGTCAGGTCCATTAAGCTCTGCATCCACCACGAGTAGAGGCGTCATCTCTGGTGTGTCTTCTGACACACAGGCAAAGAGTGCGATGGTGATAAGGATGAGTAGGCGCATGAAACGAACCCTGGCTAATACACGATGAGTAAGCCTACCATGTCCTCGGCGATTCGTATGAAAATGTCAGGATTAGAATTGGCGGTGTAACCTTTTGTGCTTATCCCGTATCATGGCAGTGCTCACACCCATGGTGAATATGAAAAGGTAGTCAGAATGGACTCTCAACAACAACAAGAGCGAAGTGGGAAGTCAGCACCGCCGAAAAAAGTGCTGCCGGTGACTGAATATCGAGCAGGTGGCGCGGAGTATTGGACTGGGCGGCACAGCGTTCGCCCCGCCTAACACACCTAATCACCCTCCGACCTAGCGGAGCAGACCTTTCCTACACGGTCGAGCCCACCCAGCATATCACTTGGGAGATGATAGTGACCTACACCAGGCTCAATACGCCTCTAGAGCATCCCCACGAGCCACATTAATGATGGGATATAGAAAAAGAAAAACTTCACTCGGCTCGTTGTCGTTCTAAAGACGGTCTGAACACCTTTGTACAGGGCAAAGATACTTAAAAATTCCAAGGCGTATATAGACAGCTTATACAGACCTGGTTGAAGGTCCAAGAAGGCGACTATCGGATCGGAATACACCAGTGTTTGCAAAATTCTGAAACTCAGAATGGGCAAGAGTAGAATTGCTTTTGCCCAGAGTAAAAGGCCTAAACACGCCTTCAGGTTCTTGAGCGGATTAAAGCCGGCGACAAAGCCGCGAACGATAAACCAAATCCCGCTTGAAACCAGACTGAAGGGGCCAATAAAAATGGCAGTGGTTAGCATGATGCCCCAGGCTTCCATCCAGCTGGTCGTGTCCTTTAACACCGTCAGGGCATTCTTGGCGGTGAGGGCGTCAGATGAAATCACCTGAGTGAACTCGGAGCTGTTCTCGATGCCCAAAAGAACACAGAGCAATACGAGGCTCTTTGTGTGAGTGAGATATGCGCGTTGCGAGAAAAAACGCTTTGGATCCGTAAAGAGGAGGATAATTGCACCGGCAGAGAGCGGACTTTTTGGTGGCTCATGACTAGGCATGGACGTCTTCCTTAGTTTCTAGGCGGCGCTAGATTTGAGCAATACTAGCAACGGGATTACATTGAGAGAGATGGGCAAGATGAGAAACCACAATTTGGTTTTTTGCCCCGAGATATTGAGACGCTCTTGGACCGCCTGGTAGCTGATCACGATGCTTAATAATCCAAGTCCGAGGGAAACGAGGAGCATAAAGGTGTGATTTTCTGCGGCTGCTGCAGCCATCGGGTCTGGGTATTGCAGGGTCTGCAGGACAAAAAAAGCGAACAAGGGCGCTGCAGAGAACAACTCAGTGTATAGAAAGATCGCCCGAGTGAGCGTGCGGTCATCCTCTGTGTAGCCACACCAGACAGCTCTGATATGGTACCAAAACCCACCAATAAACCATTTGATGACGCCGAAGAGGAAGGCGGTGGGCAAAATACCCCGCCAGATTTGGGACCAGCTGGGCTC
>JBMYRY010000246.1:0-4922 GCA_049602795.1 Bradymonadia bacterium | reverse complement strand
CAATGGTACAATACTGCCGGTGTGGATCGAAAGTTGTCGGTTACGGTCCAACTCGACGATGAGGGCGTCTATTCGGGGGGAGAACTGGAGTTCGAGGAGCTTCAGACAAGCGCCAACCTTCGAGCGCGTGGCACCGTCTTAGTCTTCCCCTCCTACCTTAGACATAGGGTCACGCCTGTAACCAACGGAGTCCGGCGAGCATTAGTGGCGTGGTTCTATGGTCCCGAATGGCGATAAGGTGGCTAGAAAATCAGTAGCGATACCTCGCGCCAACCCCTAGCTTATAGTTGACTCGCTCCTCACCGAGATAGTTTCGGGCAAACCAATAGAACCCTGAGTCATCAAACAGCGGACCCTTGAGGGCAAGAACCCAAATATGCCCAGCGGTAAAATAATCATTTGACAACGTTCCTAGTAGACCAAGTTCGATCGGCACGTATGCATACTCATTGCTGACTTCGAGCCCACCAAGCCGGTGGCCAATAGACCAATCATGAGCCCAAACCTGCTGCTCTAAATTCTTCAGTATCTCCCCGGCAAACTCTGTTCTTCCCCATCGATGAGTAGCGGTCACACGCAATTCCCCCCGCGGAATCAAGTCCCCTTCGAACTCTACGAAACCCAACTCACCTCGAACATTTTTTGAGAGTTTCTGCGTCCATTCAACTTCGGCATAATTCGGAGCCCCCCACGAGGCGAATGCATTAGGCTGCTCAAGGCGGTCAATCACACCATACACCAACTCTAATTTCCCTTCGGACGATACCGGCATGACTAGACGCGCTCCCCGAATCCAACCATCTTTGTCAAGACTGGTCTCCGACACCTTGCCTTTTACGGGGGGGATTACACCTGCCTGGAGTCTCCATCTCAAAACATCCATTTGGAAAAACACCTGCCTTAAATACAGAGCTTGGGGTTCATGCTGCGACAGGTTAAAATTCTCTGCTGTGTTCCAAGGTGATGTATAGCCCGAGCCTGTTGAGAGAAGTGCGCCAAGGGCAATTGAGTCAACGAATTGCGTCTTGAATAGTTGAAGTTCACCACTGACGCTCAATTGGTACTGAAGACGGTCTCTTACAACTCGTTGTATGTCCTGGTCATAGCGATAATCATAGCGAATCGGTGCATCGAGGCGCCCCGCCTTGATCTTTGCCTGAAAGCCTGTCGCCATTGCGTTCAATCCGCTAAAGAGCACGAACGCCAACAAAACCGTCTGATTGCACCAGCCTATTCGCATCATCCATGCCCTCCAGCAAGCCTTCGGCGACGCCCATTCGGACCGGAAGGATCGCCACAGACCTTCTCAGATCAACATGTCCAAAGTGAAGTCGCAATATTTTGCTGGAAGCAATCGCGAGGCATCCACATAAGCTTTCGCCTCGATCCTTCACAAAATGCTTGAGTAACTAACGCCACCAATGGGCATCAGTCAAATCGAGTTCACAGCCTTGCAAGAGCAACATCAGACCCACTGAAACTATGATTTTGAACATTTCTCTACTCCGTGTTGGTGTTTGGGATACTCGTAGCAAGTCTTATGCCATAAAGCTACCCAAGGGTAGATTAGTTGAGGTTTCGTAGTATTCGACTTCGAAATAGATGGTGTTGACCTCTCTAGACCCCCAATCAAAAACCCCACTGTGGGACAACGCTCCCCACGAGGCAAAGGACCAGTGCAATCAACACCAGCACAACAACGAGAAGACAGCAGGATGTTGTTTTTCATGCTCAAAGCGCCAAACCTAACCCATCCCGCTCTTTTCAACCATCCGCGGAAGGGTTGCCTAAGACGATAAAGAATGGCAATGGTGAAGCCAGCAGGAAAATGTTCGGAGGGATGACGTGCGGCTCAGTATCTTAACACTATCGATCATCCACATGGTCGCGTGTGGCGGCTCTCCCTCAAAAAAGGACCCTGCTTCAATCAAGATGACCCAGGGTGAGCGAGTATCTCCCTTCGCTCCGCCATCGGCTTCGACTGCCTCCCCTAAGGCGAGAACCCGAGCGCAAACGAGCCCGAAGGAAAACGTGCCCATCCCTACAAAAGAGACGACGAAGACCGTGCCTGCAAAGCGGGAGCCTATCTCCATATCCCTCACGTTTGGAGGCGACATCTCGTTGAATCGTAGCGGTCAAAAACCCCGATCGAAAGGTACTGGCACTGGTAAAAACCTGACGCCCTGGAGGGATGTAACTGGAGGCATCATCCCATTCTTCAAGGACAGTGACCTCAATTTCGGAAATGTGGAAACGGTTGTAACACCTCGAAACATCAAAACACGCACACGAAAAAAGTATACATTCCAAAGCCATGTTGCAGGGTTTGAGTATCTCATTACAGCTGGATTGAATTTACTGTCGTTGGCGAACAACCACAGTTTTGATTTTGGCGAACAAGGGGCGCGTATCACCCTTGAGACTTTCCGGCAGCTTAAAGAGAAGTATCCAGAAATAAATTATGCTGGTTTGGGGATTGGTGAAGCCCAGGCTGCAGCTCCCGTCATCTTCCAAGTAAAGGGCAAAACCATTGCATTTGCCGCCGTTGGGATTATCTCAAACATGAATCTTGCCCATCGAACGGGGCCCAACAAAGCGGGCACCCTCCGATTTCGTGACGACCAGGACTATCAACTCGTGATCAATGCCCTCAAGTCAGTGTCTGCAGACTACAAGATCCTGTCCATTCATTATGGAAAAGAGCGTGAGGTGAATGTTGACGCCTTCCAAAAGAGGCGTTTTGCAAAGGCTTTCAATGAGGCTGGCGTCGATCTTGTTCTAGGGCATCATGCACACGTGGTGAGGGGCATTCAGCGACGGGATGACGGGAAGGTCGGGTTTTATGGCTTGGGCAACTACATGATGCGGGGTGCTCGAAACATGGGCCCCCTACCAGATGCTCAGGACTATGGACTCTTTGGCAAGTTGGTCTTGAAGGAGAACTTGTCAACGGGTCGTCTTTACGCTGAGTCGCTTACACTGCACCCACTCACGGAAATGCATTGGAACAGTAGAGTCATGGACCGCAAGAATGCAGAACGTCGTTTAAATGTTCTTAATGCGCTTAGTCGCAAAGCCTTTGGTCTCGAAGGCGTCGTTGTGGGGATTGAATGGGGCGTAGGTCGAATTGACTTTATGGAGCCGAGCAAAGAGTCGCAGATGAAGCCCAGTTCCTCGCCTCCCTGAGCCATCGAAAGGTCAAAATCAAAGGGTTGGTTTGAGATGCACGACATACAACAAACACTTCACAATATGACACGCCGTCGCTTCCTTGGGCAGGCGTCCAGTGCTTGCCTTGTGCTTGCCTCAGGTGCATCCCGTGCCGAGTCGAAAAAAGGCGATTTTGTGACCAAACTTGTCGATGTCCTCAGTATCCCAAATGGAGGCAGACCGGACTATGTTCAAGATCTGCCCCTTGCATTGCCTAGCCTGGATACCGCACAAGCGAGCACCCATCCTGAAGGGGTCCTGATGTTTAGGGGCAACCCAAGCCACACGCAATACGGCGTGGGTCCTGCGCCCTCTGATTTTAGTGTTCGGTGGAGCTATCGCATGAAGGATTTCCATACGCGACTACGTGGACGACGTATTACGTGGAAAGGGACCGGCTGGACTGGTCAGGCGGTAGCGGTGGGCGACTTCATTTATGTTGGATCGGTTGGTCGTGGGCTATACGCTTTTGAAGCAAATACAGGGCGTCTACGATGGCGGACAGAGGGCGGTCGAATGTTTAAATCGTCACCGTGCTATTACAAGGGTCATCTGTACATTGGGAACACCGACAATCTTTTTCGCTGCGTTGATGCTTCCACAGGCGTCGTCAAGTGGGCATTGGACATGGGCGCAGATTGCGATTCATCCCCTTGCGTAGTCAACAATAGACTCTACGTCGGCGGTGAAAGCGGGCACGCACGCTGTATTGACCCCGATAGTGGTGCAGTGCTCTGGGAGAGCTACCTTGGCGCCACAGGTCCCGGAACACCGCCCGGCTCAAATGGTTGTGAGGCATCCCCCGCTGTCCAAGGCGACGAACTGTTTATCGCCAATTATGACGGAACCTTATTCTGTCTAGATTCGAACACTGGGCTGACCAAATGGTCTGCGAGCACATTGGATGATACCGACGCTTCGCCCGTCGTGACCGAAAGATTTGTGTACATTGCCAGTGAAAACAAATCGTCCCATGTCTTTTGCTTTGATCGTCACAATGCCGGTAAGGAGGTATGGCGATTTAGTAAAAACACCTACGGCTTCTGGTCAACACCGGCGATTGCGGGTAATGACCTATTTATCGGGGGTCAAGATGACCGTCTATATGCTTTGGACCGCCACACGGGCGCTCTACGATGGACTTTCAAGGCTGACGCGGCTATCTGGAGTTCTCCCGCAGTCAGTGGAGACGCCATCGTTTTCGGCTCCTATGACCATTACCTTTACTCAATAGACCGGAATTCTGGTTCCCTTATCACCAAAATCAAGCTCGACGGACGGTGTATTTCAACCCCCATCATTTACCGAAAATGCATATACGTGGGCACAGCGACCGGTACCTTCTATTGCATTGGTGCCGCGTCTTGACCTAATGAACCGACTTCCTAGGCTTGCTAGCGCGTAATTCTTTGCACAATTTGGTCGAATGTTGAGTCAAGGTGATGTGGACATGCTTCCCTCGACACGTCGTCTCCTTACCCCGCTCTCGACGACACTCGACCTCGCCGATCAAATCATTTGAAGAGTATCGGTCGACGTCATACACCTTAAACTGTGTCGTATCGTGTTTGGAGATATAGACACGCTGTTGATTCGAGCAGCCCACCCAGCACCAGCGGCTATTCTTACAAAGTGCCTGCTTGATTTCCTTCGGAGCATTTGGTGGACCAACGTAGGATCTAGGTCGCGGCCAACAGCGCTTACCTATACAG
>JBMYRY010000245.1:0-4937 GCA_049602795.1 Bradymonadia bacterium | reverse complement strand
AGTCTATTTATCAAAATCTGGTGATCGCAGCCCTTCCAGACGTAGAACAGCCGACGAGTATCCACTTGTGCGACTTTCCGGAAGTGGACCCCAATTTGATTGACAAAGATCTTGAACAAAGCGTTCAAGCGGTGCGAGAGATCGTCTCCATGGGTCGCTCCCTACGCGAACGCTACAAACTCAAGACCCGTCAGCCGCTCCAAAGTGTGACGGTCGTTCATCATGATGACCGAGTGCTTGCATCCGCTAAGGCCTATGCGAGCCTGATTGAAGAAGAACTCAACGTCAAAAGCGTGCTTCTACAGTCAAATGCCACCGCACTCGCCGACATTAGCTTCAAAGCGAATTTCAAACGTCTGGGTCCCAAAGTGGGTCGGGATATGAAGGCGGTCGCACAGGCAATTTCGACACTCTCCTTCGACGATTGGACTGAAATTGCGAATGGTCAGCCCGCCACACTTGGTGGACACATGGTGGAAGTGGATGACATTCTGGTTAACCAAACGCCAAAAGAAGATGTCGTTATAGAAACGAAGGACGCCCTAAGTGTCGCACTCGATCATCGCCTTAACGAATCGCTCATCCAGGAAGGTCTGGCACGAGAAGTCGTCAGTAAGTTGCAGAGAATGCGCAAAGAGATTGGACTAGATATTACCGACAGAATCAGTCTGTCAGTCGTCTGCGACAATGTCGAGTTGCGCCAGGCACTCGTGACCTTCGAAGACTATATTAAAGATGAAGTGCTCGCTGACCAATTCGAGTTTGACTCGACACATTCAGATAGTGCTCTCATCGAGATAGACGGAAAAACGCTACAAGTGCTTATGCGTAAGCTGAGTGTCGAGGGGTGATCTCAACGAAAATAGGCAACGAGCGCTGTAAGCCAACGGTACACATGATCTTGATCTCGCACTCGCCCTAAAGTCGATTCACGGGACACGCTACGAAATCCACACCCACCACAGCTCACGCGATTTTGACACCCCACCAATAGCTCACCATCAGGCACCTCCAACACGGGCGCTTTTGCACCAGTGCCTACGGGCACCAATTTCATCACCCGTTTAATGGGAATCGCATCAGTGCCCCATTGCTCCATGATTACACCAATCTGTCGCCCCGTGTCGCCCACCTCCTCTGCTTGAACAAAGTGCTTCATCTGCCCATCTTCGTAACCAATCCCCTTGAAACAAGAAACAGAGGAAGGACCTCGCGCGAAAACCCGACGCAAGACAACACGACCCTGTTCTTCGAACGCCACAACATCTCCCGCTCTTGCTAGCTTGTCGGGCGAAATCAAAAGGATTTGGTTGAGTAGAAACGACGGCTCGAGTTCATCACTCGGCACAAACACCACATTCACATTGAGCACAAGGAATAGATAAAGCGCAGCCAACACAGCGAAGATCAATGTAAGCAGGCGCTTAAGTTTTCTCATCGCAAGTTGCGGGTAGACCCTTGCCGATTCACCGAAGTGACACCATCTTCAAAAATGACAACATTGTCGCCGAAGACTTCCAAAACTTCCCGTCGATCGAAGCCAAAGTCCCGTGGACATAGCCCTGGTCTCTCGCCGTCGAGGTCGTTCAAGGCATCGAACAGGTCTTGCGGGGTTGCGGATCCGACTCTCCAAAAAAGGAGCCGACCGGCAGGTAGAAATTGATTAGCGGGTGTTAGAATTGGCGCATCGTGGCTGAACCGACCCTCTCGCATCCAGTCGGTCAATCGGCCGGCCAGTCGCCAATCCACCTCCGCCGTCAATCCCTTCAATGCATCCTCTTCCACGTGGATTGCTAGAATCAATGGATCACAATGTGCCTGTCGTAAGCCCTCAATCGTCGGGGCAAAACTCACATTCGTCCTCATACTCGGTCTAACTCCTGAGCGATCCGGTCTACGATCCCATTGACGAACTTCCCACTATCCACTGATCCGTATCGCTTTGCGATTTCAATGGCTTCATTGAGCGTTGCCCGAGTCGGAATGTCCGGTTCAAAGATCAACTCGTACGCTGCAAGCCGCAAAACATTCCGATCGACTCGCGCCATTCTCGCGACCTTCCAGTTATTAGAAAATCGCCCAATCATGTCGTCGATAGAATTGAGATGCGAAGCTACGCCTACGACAAGGCGTTCGACAAATTCCCAATGCTGTCCAGAAGGCGTCAGACGACGCAGTTGCTTACGCACAGCTCCATCTTTCGCATCAGGCAGCGCCAAGATTTCTCTCAAAACCTCGTCGTCCACAAGCATATTTGCGCGAAACTCTTCGAGCACAACTTGAGCGTCATCTCCCTCTTGAAGATCTGCCCAAAAGAGCACGAGGAGTGCAATCTCTCTCGCAGCCCGACGCACGCTATTCACGAAGGCTCTCCGCCATCAATCGCCTTGAAGAGACTCACCATCTCAATGGCACCACCGGCAGCTTCGCCGCCCTTGTTCCCCGCTTTGGTGCCCGCGCGCTCAATCGCTTGCTCGATTGTGTCGCAGGTCAACAAGCCAAACGAAATGGGCATATCGTGCTCAAGAGAAACGTGCGCCAGTCCCTTAGTCGCCTCGCCGGCAACATAGTCAAAATGAGGCGTTGATCCACGAATCACTGCACCAAGGGCAATGATGGCATCCACGCCCCCTTTCTGAGCTACTTTCGAGGCGATCATCGGTAGCTCGAAGCCCCCTGGCACTTTGTAGAGCACGATCTCATCTGGAGAACAGCCATGTCGCTTCAACGTGTCCACTGCACCTTCAACCAGTCGGTCGACAATGAAACTATTAAAGCGAGACGCGATGATGGCGTATTTGTGACCAGACGCGTTCATTTGTCCTTCGAAGGTTTTGATATTCAACTTAGTCATCCTTTCCAATGCCCAGTTCCTAGACCGAGAGTTGCCCTTAGCCTCTCAAGCGGTTGGAACTCGGTCAACGACTCTATGCCGTAACCAAAGATTCCCTTAATGCGCGATGGCGTATTAGAAATCAATCTCAACCGACTCACGCCGAGATCTAACAAGATTTGCGCACCAATTCCATACTCACGTAGGTCTTTTGGAAGACCGATGGCTCCTCGCTCAATTGCTGAGCGCTTCGGCTGTTCTCCACTGAGTATTCGAACCTCATTTTCAAGTCTTGGCGCGGGCTTTTGTAGATAAATCAATACCCCACAACCTTCCTCTGCGATCATTCGTAGACTCGTCATTAACGTGGAACGATTGGCGCTTGCACCGCATTCAAAAACGTCACCCAAAACACTTTCACGATGCACACGAGCAAGGACGTTGTCTGCTTTTTCGGGTTCACCAAGCACAAAAGCAAGATGTTCCTGGTCATCCACACGCGTGCGGTAAGCAATCACTTTGAAGTCACCGATTTCGGCGACGGTTGAAACCGTCTCCGCCACCGCGTACACCAGACGCTCCTTTCGTAAACGAAATTCGATCAGGTCAGCAACGGACAGAATCATGAGATCATGCTTTTGGGCAAACACTTCCAATTCTGGACGCCGTGCCATCGTACCGTCGTCATTCATGATCTCGCAAATCACTCCTGCAGGCTCAAGCCCTGCCAAGCGAGCGAGGTCTACGGAGCCCTCCGTTTGTCCAGTCCTGACTAGAACACCTCCCGGCCGAGCCCGGAGAGGGAAAACATGCCCAGGACGAACCAAATCGGTTGCCTTTGCGTCCTTCGATACTGCGGTGCGGATGGTATGAGCTCGATCCGCCGCACTGATGCCGGTGGTAATGCCCTCCGCTGCTTCAATGCTCACAGTGAACGCTGTACCGAATCCACTCCGATTGTCGTCCACCATCATCGATAATTCGAGTTGTTGACAACGAGCCTCGTCAAGCGACAAGCAGATCAATCCCCGACCATACATCGCCATGAAGTTGATCGCATCCGGCGTGGCTAGTTCAGCAGCCATGACTAAGTCACCCTCATTCTCTCGATCCTCGTCATCGACTAGAATCACCATGCGCCCGTTACGAATCTCTTCGATCGCTCGCTCGACTCGTTCAATGCTCTCCAAACTCTCAGTTGTCGTCACGTCAGATACCCTAACTCTCTTAATCTATTCATCGTTAATCTGGGCTGCTTCGTTTCACCGGCGTGTCCGGCAAAGCCCAAAAGGCGTTCTACGTACTTGCCAATCTGATCTACCTCAATATTGACATGGTCTTGTAGCTTCTTGGCGTGCAAGTGCACCACGCTCTGTGTGTGTGGAATCAGCATCACGCTAAACCCATCGTCAAACAGCTCGTTGATTGTCAAACTGATCCCATCGATGGCAATGGATCCTTTCTCGATCAAATACGGCAGTAGCTCTACGTCGAGAGCAAAGCGCATCTGTACCGCTTGCCCCACCGGTTGTTTTCCAATCAATTTCCCGAGACCGTCAATATGTCCTGAGACCAAATGACCACCAACCCGGTCACCCAACTTCAACGCTCGTTCAAGATGCAGCGTATCCCCTGAATGTCTAGCTCCCAACGTAGTACGGCTTAGAGACTCTGATGATGCATCGAAAGAAAAGACGTTCTCCGAGGCACTCGTCACCGTCATACACGCACCATCGACAGCCACACTATCTCCCAAACGCAAGGACGACACAAATGCCTTAGACGCCTCGACGACAAGGGTCACCCCAGGACCGCTAGGAGACACTCGCACCAAGCGCCCCTGTTCCTCAACTAAGCCAGTAAACATTAGTCCTCACTTCCTTCAGCATAACTTAATGCCCCTCGAATGTAGACATCGTCTCCAAGGGTCATTGTTGACACCTGAGACAGAACCACCGCATCCGAGGCAACGCGCGCTAATTCAGCTTGGGCCCAAGAGATGCCCGCGCCGAACAATTTCGGCGCAAAGAAGACCGACAGTTCGTCCGCTAGCTTCTCGTTTAGAAATGCTGAGACGAGAGTGCCTCCCCCTTCAACCATCACA
>JBMYRY010000244.1:0-4938 GCA_049602795.1 Bradymonadia bacterium | reverse complement strand
AGCGTTTGAGCGCTGACTGGAACGCACCGTCACGAGGCTACGTAGGCATGGAGCCCGAAGACCAGGAACGGATTCGCAACTCCATGAAATATTGCATCAACAATATTAATGGATTCGGTAGCGGCACACCTAATGCGTACGAAGCGGGCGCCTGTCTAATGGCGATGAGTTTATATATTGGTACCGGTGGTCCCGATGACGTAGGTGCAAACCGTCCGGTGCTCAACGCAATTCAAATTGGGGTCGACAACCTAATCGGCTCTCAGGGTAATAGCGGGACGAATATTGGTGGATGGCACTACATCAATAACGGAAACGGCATTAGTGAAGGTGACCTGTCCACGACGCAATTCGTCATGGCAGGGTTATCAGCCGCTGCGGCAATCTATCCGAATGCAGACATTACACTGCCTCTCGCGGAAACCTTTCTCACCAATGCAACCAACAATGACGGCGGCAATCGCTATCGAGGCAATGGAACCTGGCCCTCTACCCATACGATGACCGCATCTGGGGCATGGACTGCCCGCTTAGCGCGGTTACCAACAGCATCAACGAGAGTCCAGGCTTCCCTTGGATGGCTTAACCGTAATTACCGATATCAAAATAACATCATTCAACGAAGCGGCTGGCGAGGCATTTACTATCACCTCTGGGCCGCCTCTAAAGCGTACGAAGTAACTGAACATGATGGCACGAACGCGCCACTGTTTTCATCGGATATCGGCGGCGTACGCGATCCCGTGGCTGATGGGTATGGAGACGAAACGGCTCGTTGGTACTATGACTTCGCCTATTTTCTAACGGATGTTCAGGACGGCAACGGGAACTGGTCCCAATACAACGGATGGAATAACTACGCGAAGAATGCCTTCGCCATCCTCGTACTTGAACGATCTCTTGGGGGCGTATGCCTCCTCGATAGCGATGATGACGGCCTGTGTGACGTTGAAGACAATTGTCCAGATGTCCCGAACCCGGGACAGGAAGACCGCGATAATGATGGCATTGGCGACGCCTGCGACAACTGTCCCAACCTTCCAAATGCGGACCAACTCGACCTCGATGGAGATGAAGTTGGCGATGCGTGCGACGACATCATTTGCGTCATCAACAATCCCGTCGATATTTGTGACAACATCGACAACGATTGTGATGGTAATGTTGATGAAGATGCAGGAGCCAACGCAGAAGACCGGGTAGCCTGTCCTACGGGACAACAAGGCATTTGCGCCATCGGAAATAGCGTCTGCCAATTGGGCGTGGAGACCTGTATACCGAGATTCGTAGCAGAAGTAGAAACCTGCGATGGGTATGACAATGATTGTGATGGTCTCGTCGATGAAAACCTTCGAGGCTTATGTGGTCTATGTGGACTCAACAGCGAAGAAATCTGTGACGGTATCGACAATGACTGTGACGGAGAGGTCGACAACGATGCACCTTGTCCCGAGGGGGAGCGGTGCTTTGAGGGCGAATGCTTCGAGATCTGCATCATCAATGAGTGCAACACCCCCAACTCCCGCTGCGACGAAGACTCTGGGCTCTGTCTAACAGGGTGTTCCGGTGTTGAGTGTCCTCTCGGGGAGCTTTGTGACGAGATGACCGGCTTGTGTAACGACCCATGCGCCGACGGTCCTGATTGTGGTCCCGGACTGCGGTGTTGGATGGGCGCCTGTGCACCAGATGATTGTACAACCACAGGATGTTCGCACCTTGAAAATACAACCTGCCGTTGTCCTGACAGCGATCCCAATTGCTCGGTGATGGAATGTCTCGGCGATCCATGTGCAGCCATACGTGATGACTGCGGACCCGATGAATTTTGTCGAGACGGGCAATGCATCGGCTCGTGTGCTCAAGTGAGTTGTGGTTTGTATGAAACCTGCGTGGATGGTGCCTGCGTATGCGTTGTTGATGGTAGTCCCGGCGGCGGCGGCGACTGTGCTCCAGACCCGTGTACTGACGTCAACTGTCCAGAAGGTCAGCGATGTGTCTCAGGTGCATGTTTAGGTGATCCCTGTGATGGTATTGAATGTCCCGAAGGAGAATGGTGTGTCGACGGCGTATGTCGATATGACGATTGCTCAACGGTACAATGCCCCCCTGGTCAAGTTTGTGTCCAAACGGAACAAGGTAAACAGTGCGTCTATAGCGATCGTCCTGCGACGCCCATTCCAGAAGAAGAAGAAGTTGGTAACAACGAGCCCGTGATCGACGATGCTTCAACCTTTATGGGTGAACTTGACCTTGGACCCGACCTTGGTTCCTTCACACCGACAGGGACCATTGACGAAGTACCACCACCAGAGCCGATCTCCGGTTGTCAATGTGATCAGACGCCTGACCAGCCTCTAGGCGAGAATGCATGGCTTATTTGCCTCTTCGGTCTGGCAAGTATTAGTCTACGGCGACGGAAATAGTGAACTACTTCAGCCGCTGATCCACTCGATTGTCGGGCTCTAATCCATCGAGGTGCAGTGGGTGCTGACCGGTGGTTGCGCATGCCCGAGAATGCTCAGCTAGCGTGGGTTAGCGATACACTCAGCGGGGACATGACTAGAATTCTCCGCCTCCACCACCCGAATATCAACATGACGAGGCGGTCATACTCAATGCGTCGTTGAACTTATCAATCACTTATGGGCAACTCGGCAAGGGCATTCGATTGTAACCACGCGGTGCGCCCAGTCCCAAACTCGGCGAGCGTCCACCCATCTTGCTGACCCAAGAGTTCGACAGTCACCCCACCTAAAATTCGACTGACTTTACGATATTGAGCCCCAGGCCCCTGTCTCGCAAGAACGGATTCCTCAACAACCACCCCCTGCCTCACCCGGTCAACCCAATATCCCCGCCCGAGACGAAGGGTACCGACGCCCAATGAGAGCAAGAAAAACACTAAGGCGAAGAAGAAACCTGTGGTTCGCACACGAGAGGCACTGCCCCGGCGCGCAATCAGAAGCGCGGTCAAAAATAAGCCCCAACACGCTCCGAAGACCAAATTCATCGTCCATGGTTGGTACAATCGGAACAAACTCGTACCGCTCTGATCTAAAGCTGGGAGTATAACCGACTCATCAGAATCTTTATTTGCAAATACTTCAACAGACAACCTTTTCACTAAGGCAAGGTTTGTAATGGCATCCGGTGAATTCGGTCTGAGGCGCAATGCCCGTTCCAGCCCATAAACAGCATGCCCAATATTGCCTAACTTTGCCGAAACGGTGCCGTAATTATACCACGCACTATAATTGTTCGGTTGAGTCTGAGTCTCTTCCTTGAAAATCTTTAGCGCTGTATTTAGATCCCCACGCCAAAACGCATCAAAGCCAGGGCTCTGTTCATTGGCCATCAACAAGCAAGGCCACGTCAACAAAAGCACCAATAAGACCGGCCGAGGACATCTCATCACCGCAACTCCTCTTCAAGTCTGTCCAGAAGCGTGATGAGTTCATCCAATTGTGGCTCAAAATGAGCGCCCGACACCATTCCGGAAAAATGTTCGTAATCGAACGTCTCCATCAGCTCCACTAGTTTACCGGTGGCAGCTGTACTCGCCCCCCGACGACCCAGTTCAACCGCCAGGTCATCATACGCGAGTCCTCCCAATTGAGATTGAGTTCTCGTGTTTAAATACTCCAACACAATGCTCTTTGCCGTCTTAGCTCTTTCCCTTACATCAAGATCTGGTGCTCGAGATAAATCATGTGTCGCGGCTTTAGCGATTTTAAATGCCTTTACAGCACTTCGGTAACCTGAAGTCCGCTCACGCGTGCGACGGCGTCGTTCAATCAGAAGCCACGCTAACACCATGAAAGGAAACCCCAAGAAGAAAGCATAAAATAATGCCATTGAATCCAACCATGTCTTCGAAGAGATGACATCGTTCGTCTTACTCAACGGTCGAAACTCGAATGGCGAGGACGAGGGCGAAGATGACTTCGCCGTATTCGTCTTCTTTGAGCGGTTGGGCAACTGTCCTGTGACCACAACCGATAAGGGAATGGTTTTAGCCGTCCGATAGGTTTCCGTATTGGGGTCGAAATAACTCAATGAAATCGGGGGTACCCTTAGACGCCCGGTCTTCTTAGGTCGAAGCAAAAACGTCTGTACCCTTTTGCTTATGGGAGATCTAAAGTTTGCATTCCGTCCACCCCGACCACTCGAGTCTGGACTCGTGACGGTACGGGTTTGACCGGGATATACTTCAAAATCATCTAAGTTGATCACTTCGATTGGAGAGAAATTCTCAAGTAGCCCCGTGGTTTTGGTCTCAATCGTAAGGTCAACACCGGAATCTGCGCGAATTCGGCGCTGAGACAGCTTTGCCGACAGCGATGTGGCTCCAACACTCGTTCGCTTGAAGTCCTTTGGTCTACCCTGCTCAGGAAGCGCTCGAACAGTGAGCGAAAACGGCGGGGACTCTGCTTTAACTTCCCCCCAAGGCACAAGCTCCTGACGACCAAAAATACCACCCCGTCGACGCCTCACAGAGGACAGTTCAATCACCATTGACACTTGCGGTAGTGCACGTGGTCCAGCCTGCAGTGGAATCAATCTGTATCCCACTAATCGTTGTACACGGTACTGACGACCATTGACGACGTCAGTAGCCTCCCGCACTTCGCTTCCGGGTAACTTTTTCGCCCAAAAACCAGAAAGATCCAATTGTTCCAGTCCATTGGAATGCGTCGGTCTCAAGCTCGGCTCGTAATAGAGATCAAGATGAACAATGAACGGTTGCCCAACGAATGGGTCAGTCGCTTCCGTATTCCATCTCAAGAAGATTTTATCTTGCTCACCTGCGCGAGCGGTCTGTCCCGAAATAGACGATGCGGGTGCTGGACGATTACCTTTATTCGGCAACACGGTAATCTGTATCGGTTTTGATCGAGTTTGAGTCCCTTCACCTTTCAGAAGGAAAGCACCTACCTC
>JBMYRY010000243.1:0-4949 GCA_049602795.1 Bradymonadia bacterium | reverse complement strand
TTTCTTATACATTGACTTTGCTTCTTCAAGGATCTCATCAAAAGCTTCTTGAGAAAGCTCGTTTGATCGATAACAAGCGAAGCGATATTTATCATTTGGTCGGGCGAACCGCCTATGAGCAGGGACAGTACGACTCGGCGATTAGGAACCTGACACAAGCAATTAAGTTAGATGGTCAGAATACCGGACACCGTTATTGGTTAGCCCGAGCTCACATGAGCCGGAATGAAAACAAAAGCGCAGGGAAAGAATTTGACCGCATTATTAGAGAAGTGTCGTCAGAGACGCAGTTGAACGACCTTGAGTGCGAAAGCTACTTCTTACGGGCGAAAATGTTGCGGGATGAAGGGTTGTCATCATGGGCAAGAGCCCTCCGACTCTTAGACAGCCATTTAAAGTGTGCGCCGAAACACGGTGAAGCGCATTTGGTTCGTGGAAGAATTCACGCGGACTATCGTTCACTCGAAAAAGCGCGTAAGGATTTTGATAGAGCTGCTGATTTAGCCGTCGCTGATAAGAAGATTCGTGTTGCCGCAGAGGCGTTCTTTGAGGCGGCACAAGTATTGAAGCGGGAGCGTCGTTTCGACCAAAATGAATTAATAGCCTTGTTCCAAAAGTCGGTTAAATCCGATCCGAAGTTTGCACCGCCGCACCGCGATTTATGTACTCTTTTTGCCCAAGACCAGCCAAGAGTGGCGAAGACGCATTGCAAGTCTTATTTAGAAGCCGCACCTAAAGGTCTGTACGCTACGGAAGTCAGAGAAGTCTTGCGGAATCTTTGATCTCGTTTTAAGACCCTTTTGTGACATTCAGCAAGAGGCAGGATCAGGACGTATGCTCGATATAAAAGCAATTCGAAAAGAATCAGAATGGTTTGCTCAGGCGCTTGCGCGTCGCGGAGACGATTCCAACTTTGGCCCAGTGATTGAGTTAGATGAGCGAAGACGTGCTTTGATCGTAGAAGGCGACCGACTCCGTAATGAGAAATCAACAGCGGAAAAAGGAATGAAGTCTGTACAGCGACCATCCCCGGAGTTTGACGAGTTCAGAGCGAGAATGAAGGGGATTGCTGAGTCAATTAAGAAAATTTCGGATGAGCAAAATGAGGTGGATGCTCAGCAACGAGCTCTGCTTTTGTCGGTCCCCAATGTCCCTTCGGCTGACTGTCCGGACGGTGCAGATGAGTCTGAGAACGTCGTGGTTCGTGTAGTGGGAACGCCGGCGGAACGAGATTTCGAGGTGGTGGCTCACGACGTCTGGGCAACTGAACATGGGCTTCTGGACCAAGAAAGGGCGGCTAAGCTCGCTGGTGCACGATTTTCTGTCTATCGCGGAGCCCTAGCGCGTCTAGAAAGAGCGCTTATTCAATTTATGCTTGATATGCATACTGAGCAACATGACTACGAGGAGTTACTACCACCGTTTTTGGTCAACGAAGACTCGATGGTCGGTACAGGACAGTTTCCAAAATTCAAAGATGATGCATTTATTCTTGAGAGAGATCAGTTGGTTCTGATTCCCACGGCTGAAGTTCCTGTGACCAATTTTCATCGTGATGAAATCATTTCGGAAGAACTGTTGCCGGTCAAATATACGGCATACACCCCGTGTTTCCGACGTGAAGCTGGTAGCTATGGTCGAGATACTCGGGGACTCATTCGTCAGCATCAGTTTCAAAAGGTTGAACTTGTGCAGTTTGTGAAGCCGGAGAATGGCCCGCAAGCCCTTCAGGCTTTGACGGGTCACGCGGAAAAAGTACTATCCCTACTCGAGCTACCGTTTCGCGTGGTAGATTTATGTGCGGGTGATTTAGGGTTCAGTGCGGAACGCACCTTTGACCTTGAGGTCTGGGTGCCCAGTCAGCAGTGCTACCGTGAAATTAGCTCATGTTCACTGTTCGGGGACTTTCAAGCCCGTAGAGCCAACATTCGCTACAAAGGACCGTCTGGCGGCAAGCCGAAATTTGTGTCAACCTTGAATGGTTCAGGGTTGGCTGTCGGACGAACGGTGGTTGCCATTTTGGAAAATCATCAGACAGCTGATGGGAATGTACGTATTCCAGAGGCGCTTCAGGGTTATATGGGAGGAAGAACGCACCTGATTTAACATAGAATGAGTTAATTTTCTTGACGCTGGTGCGGGCTATATCTATAAGCTCATAGTCTTCGATCGAGGTGGTTACGGAGGAGTGGCCGAGCGGCTTAAGGCGGCGGTCTTGAAAACCGTTGTGGGGTAGTCCCTCACCGTGGGTTCGAATCCTACCTCCTCCGCCACCTTCTTTCGAGGATAGTTCGTTGACATTCTTGTTCGTCGCTTACGCCCCTTATGCGGTGTGTACGTGTACTTAAGGAGAGGTGGCCGAGTGGCTGAAGGCGCTCGCCTGCTAAGCGAGTATGGGGTTTATAGCCTCATCGAGGGTTCGAATCCCTCTCTCTCCGCTCTTTGCACTCGTAGCTCAGCTGGATAGAGCATCGGTCTACGGAACCGAGGGTCGCAGGTTCGAATCCTGCCGAGTGCGCTTTTTTCTCTCCATGGAAGCCATAATTCAGAAACATATGAACACTTATGATGATTACGTTTGGATGGGCTATTGCCTGAGATTGGCTCGCCGCGCTGCGTTGCAGGGTGAGGTGCCAGTCGGAGCCATCGTTGTTCTGGATGGGAATATTATTGGAGAGGGTACAAACTTACGCGAAACTGGGGGAGATCCGACCGCGCATGCGGAGGTCGTAGCCATGCGGCAAGCTGCCGAGAAGGTTGGCAATTGGCGCCTGATCGATACCACGCTTTACGTGACGCTTGAACCGTGTCCAATGTGCGCTGGCGCTTTGGTGAATGGGCGTGTTTCCCGCGTTGTTTACGGGTGTGCTGATCCAAAAGCTGGTGCAGTTGATAGTCTCTTCACGTTGGTTACTGACCAGCGTCTAAACCATAGACTATTGGTGACTTCAGGGCTTCGACAGCGTGAATGTGCTGGCGTGTTACAAGACTTTTTTCGTATGCGCCGTAAGGACAAAGCAGATAAGCGAATGAGGAGAGGTGGCCGAGTGGTTGAAGGCGCTTGATTCGAAATCAAGTGTAGGGTGTTCCCCTACCGAGGGTTCGAATCCCTCTCTCTCCTCTCTGTTGCGAAAGTAACAGGGTAACGCCGAATTTTGGAGAGGTGTCTGAGTGGCTGAAGGAGCACGCTTGGAAAGCGTGTGTGCGTTAACGCGTACCGAGGGTTCGAATCCCTCTCTCTCCGCTGGACACCGGTTTTTCCGGTGCTTATGATGACCGGGCCTGATGGCTGGAGGCCGTGAACTCCGCCAGGGTCGGAAGGCAGCAACGGTAGCGATACCTCCAGGGTGTCGGGTTCCGGTCATCGACTTTATTTGCTTGAATGCCAAGGAGGGGACGAGAACAAGATGGCTTATTTGGTCCTCGCAAGGAAATGGCGACCTACCGTCTTTGACGACGTCGTCGGGCAGCATCATATCACTCAAACATTAAGGAATGCTGTTGAACAGGACCGTGTTCCTCACGCCCTCTTGTTTTCCGGCAGTCGGGGTATCGGCAAAACGTCGTGTGCACGAATCCTCGCTAAGGCTCTCAACTGCGAACAGGGACCGACCTCGACACCGTGTGGTGTGTGCAGTCCATGTACAGATATCACTTCTGGCCGCAGTATTGATGTGTTTGAAATCGATGGTGCGAGCAATAACAGTGTGGAGCAGATTCGAGAGATCAGAGAATCAGTCAAGTTTGTGCCAACGACAGGTCGAAGAAAAGTCTACATCATCGATGAAGTTCACATGCTTTCGGTCAGCGCTTTCAATGCTCTGTTGAAAACCCTGGAAGAGCCGCCTGAACATGTCCTGTTTATCTTCGCAACAACCGAGCCTCATAAGATCCCTGATACGATCTTGTCTCGTTGTCAGCGTTTCGATTTTCGTCGAATCTCTGAAAGCCAGATTGTGGGTGCGCTTAAGCGAATCGCCGTTGAGGAATCGATTGAGGTTCAAGAGTCGGTCTTACTCGACATTGCCCGCGAAGCGCGCGGCGGCATGCGTGATTCGCTTTCCCTTTTAGACCAGGTTATTTCGTTTTGCGGTCAAACGGTAGATTCCGACAAGGCCCGACAGGTCCTGGGTATTGCCGGCAGAGCTCAGTTGTCGCAAATGTTCAGTGCAATTTGTACAAGGGACGGACAGCAAGTCTTAGAATTACTAGAGCATCAACATCAACGAGGAACCGATTTAGATAAATATGCGCATCGCTTTGTCGACTTCCTAAGAGACTTGTTGGTCGTTCGAATTTGTCCTCAGCCTGACCGGTTATTGGATCAAGAGAGCGAAGAGCTTAACCGAATGATGGCATTGGTTCGTGACTTGGAGCCTGCTGATTTACATCGCATGTTGGGGACCGTAATTCGACACGTGGATGATATGTCCCGCTCTTCATTTCCGAAGCTGCGACTCGAGATGGCTCTCCTTGAAGTGTGTGAGCAAGGGCCTACGTTGCCAATTGTTGAACTTCTTGACGCCATTGGGCAACTGAACACCACTGATCGAGCGGGAGCCATACATAACCCAGCGACTAAAAAAAAAGAGGTCAATGAAGTCGTAGCTCAGCCTGAAGGCATTTCCGCGCCTCAATCTTACGGTAATCAGACTTCGAATAAGCCAAATTCAGCATCAGCGGGGTCCTTTGCTGAGGTGTCGAAAAAGACTGGTGAGGATAGCAAAGAGCGCCAGAGTTCCAATAGGGAACCAATGGCTCGATCGCCCATTGAAGAGAAAACGGCGATCAGCGCAGCAGAATCTATTGCGAAAGAGACTACGGTACCGGTCGATAAAAAGACTGAGGTTTCAGCGCCCCCTTCTGTCGAGCCTAAAGCAGCCGTAACCTCAGGGCAAAAAGCGTATAAGAAGCGGCCGTCTAAACGGAGTGGAGGCTATGACGACTTT
>JBMYRY010000242.1:0-4954 GCA_049602795.1 Bradymonadia bacterium | reverse complement strand
GCCGCCGGAGCCTTTTTAAAGCCCGCGATTCAAATACGAATTGCGGGCTTTTTGTTTTTCTGTGTCACGGTTGCGCACCGTCAGAACCCGTCATCGACTCGACGTCACGGTTCGCCTACTGAAGTTGAGCCCTTGCGTTGCCCTCGGCGTACTCAAAGACTTTTCGGGTTATGACCGTGCCGCCTCGCCTGATTTCGTTGGGAATGAAGTCCCTGATCCGAACTCGGTTTAAAATCCTTCAAAGACGGAGTCTGGAGAATGGGCATTAACCACATTATGAATGAACGGATTTCTCAGCGAGCAGAGGACGTTGTGTCGGAAAGGATCTCCGGCTAGGCGGACGACAACCTTGATGAACTCATCAATTGATATACAAAGCCTCGATGGTTTGGTGGTTTTAGCAACAGAGAATTGTCTAGCACTTATCTACGCATTTATTTAGGATACACTGCCGAGTTTACTAGATTTAATAGGCAAAACAGACGATGGGGCTTGGGTGAACACGGTGAGCACTGACCGAAAGTGTATCGAACGTCCCATCGTATTTGAATCGCCACAGACGTTGCAGAGATAACTATGAGTTTATACACAGAGTACCTAGAAGAGATAGAGACGCGAAAAGGACTGGGATTGCATCCTAAGCCGATCGAGGACGCAGCGCTGGTTGAAGTTCTGATCGAACAGATCCTCGATCTGGAACATGAGCATCGAGACGGTTCTCTTCACTTCTTTATCTACAATACGTTGCCAGGTACAACCAGTGCGGCTGGCGTCCGTGCCAAATTCTTGAAATCAGTGATCGTGGGTAGCGCAGTTGTTGCAGAGATTACACCGACTTTCGCATTTGAGCTTTTATCGCACATGAAAGGCGGTCCCTCTGTTGAAGTCCTCTTGGATTTAGCACTTGGTGACGACCAGGAGATTGCGCAAAAGGCAGCAGATGTACTCAAGACACAAGTTTTCCTCTATGAGGCTGACACCGATCGTCTCGAAGCCGCGCACAAAAGTGGACATGCGATTGCTACAGCGATTCTTCAGAGCTATGCAAACGCGGATTTCTTCACTCAGTTACCACCCGTGGATGAAACCATTCAGGTGGTTACCTATGTGACTGCTATCGGAGATGTGTCCACGGATTTACTATCGCCCGGTAGTGATGCCCATTCGCGATCCGATCGTGAGCTACATGGTCAATGTTTGTTCGAACACAACAAAGAGGCACAGCAGGTATTGCTCGACCTCAAAGCACAGCATCCAGATAAGCGCGTCATGTTGGTGGCCGAAAAGGGCACCATGGGCGTAGGTTCATCTCGAATGTCTGGGGTTAACAACGTGGCACTCTGGACAGGTATTCAGGCGAGTCCCTATGTACCTTTCATCAATATTGCGCCTATCGTCGGCGGTACAAACGGCATTTCGCCAATCTTCCTGACAACGGTGGGCGTGACGGGTGGCATTGGAATCGATCTCAAAAACTGGGTCAAAAAACTCGATGCCAATGGTGAAATCGTTTTGGACGAAGATGGCGAACCCGAGCTTGAACAGGTTTTCTCCATCGATACCGGCACAGTTCTCACCATCAACACCAAAACGAAGAAGCTTTACAACGAAGATGGAACCAAAGAGCTATGCGATATCGCGTCAGCTTTGACCCCACAAAAACTCGAGTTTATTCGTGCCCAAGGCTCTTATTCCGTGGTTTTTGGTAAGAAGCTTCAGACCACAGCAGCTGCGATTCTCGGTATTGATGTCCCCACGGTTTTCGCGACTTCTAAGGAGATCTCGCACCCAGGGCAAGGACTCACTGCGGTGGAGAAGATCTTTAATCAGAACGCAGTGGGCGTGACGCCCGGTACCATTTTGCATGCGGGGTCGGATGTTCGGGTTAAAGTCAATATTGTGGGTTCTCAAGACACGACCGGTCTAATGACCTCGCAAGAACTTGAGATGATGGCAGCCACCGTGATTTCACCGACGGTGGATGGCTCCTACCAATCTGGCTGTCATACTGCATCGGTTTGGGATGCGAAGGCGCAGCGCAACATCCCGAAGCTCATGAACTTCATGAATAAATTTGGTCTCATTACAGCGCGTGATCCCAAAGGCCAGTATCATCCGATGACAGACGTCATTCACAAGGTTCTAAACGACATCACGGTGGATGATTGGGACGTGATCATTGGCGGGGACTCTCACACCCGAATGTCTAAGGGCGTCGCCTTTGGTGCAGACTCGGGCACTGTGGCACTCGCACTCGCGACGGGTGAAGCCACCATGCCCATTCCACAGTCGGTGAAGGTCACCTTTAAAGGCACACTCAAAGACCATATGGATTTTCGTGACGTTGTCCATGCCACCCAAGCTCAGATGCTCAAAAAATTTGGTGAGAACGTGTTCCAAGGCAGGGTTATCGAGGTCCATATCGGTACCTTGCTCTCCGATCAGGCGTTTACGTTCACTGACTGGACGGCTGAGATGAAGGCTAAGGCCTCCATCTGTATTTCCCAGAGCGATGCGCTGATTGAATCATTGGAGATTGCGAAAAGTCGCATCCAGATCATGATCGAGAAAGGCATGGATAATGAGAAGCGATTACTCAACGGATTGGTGGAGAAAGCGGAGAGACGGATCGCTGAGATTTTATCCGGGACGAAACCTACGCTAACCCCTGACGATAATGCAAAATATGCCGCCGAATTTGTGGTTGACCTAGACGAGATTATTGAACCGATGATCGCAGATCCAGACGTCCATAATGACGACGTATCAAAGCGATATACCCACGATACAATCCGACCGATTTCGTATTACGGCGGCGAAAAAACAGTCGATCTTGGGTTTGTAGGGTCTTGTATGGTCCACAAGGGCGATATGAAGATCATCTCCCAGATGTTGAAGAATATCGAGCGCCAGCATGGCACAGTGGAGTTCAAAGCGCCCCTTGTTGTTGCACCACCCACGTATAATATTGTGGACGAGCTAAAGGAAGAAGGTGATTGGGCGATCTTGGCTAAATATGCTGGCTTTGAGTTTGACGATGATGCACCGAAGAATGTGGCTCGGACCCAGTACGAGAACATTATGTACCTTGAACGCCCAGGTTGTAATCTCTGTATGGGGAACCAAGAAAAGGCAGCCAAGGGTGACACCGTTATGGCGACCTCAACCCGACTTTTTCAAGGTCGAGTGGTTGCAGATAGCGACGAGAAAAAAGGCGAATCATTGCTAGCCTCCACGCCAGTGGTTGTTCTGTCCACCATACTCGGACGTACACCGAATATCGATGAATACATTGCAGCCGTGGACGGCATCAAGCTGACAAACTATGCGCCGCCGGTTGATCCACCCGCTTCCACCCCGGACCTTGTCACAATTCAATAATGGACGATGGTTGAGTCGATACCGTCGATGTTCGACTGGACCTGGTGGGTTGAGCATCGGATGAACATCGATGGGTGAGTCGGAACTGCGCTTGAGACTGGTTTCAGTGCTCATTCGACGAGGTGCCGAAAATGGAAGCCGAGCCGCCGATGGTTCTCAAAGCTGGTTGAAACCCTTATTTAGTCGCCTTCATGGGTGCCGATGGCTGGTTAATGTCTGTAACCTTGGTGAGCTGTGAGAGGAGCTGACTCAGACGTTTCTGAGCGGCTGGCATGAGTTCGAGGCTTTTGATTGCCGCTAAATTGTGGTGATTTTTATCCACCACTACAGCCCCGATCATACCCATCCCGTAATGAGCTGGGCATTTGTATACGTAGATACCCGGTTTCTGAAATGTATATGACGTGTCGGTGTTGAATACGCCCTTGAGAGGGGGCACGTCTGCCGGCACGCCACCATCGATGAAGGCAACACTATGGGTGAGATCGGTTGCTTTGAAGGTCACTGTCTCTCCCGACTCTACCTGAAGTAACGGGATTGAAAACACCATCATCTCATCGTTTTGTCGGTTGAGCATCTCAATCACCTTAGGAGCCGCGTCACTCGATAGCGGTAGAAGCATCAAGAGGATGCCAAACCCTCCTATAAGAGAGCGAATATGGCGTCGATGATGGATGTTCATTGATGACTCCTTCTAAGACAGGTGCTGATTTGATTCACGAGGGGTAGGTTTGGATACGTGTTTCGCCAGAAAACGGCAATGGTCCGCGTTGGACCGGATGCATCGAACGGGATGTAGACAACGCCATTGCGATGCCGCTCGATGGCAATCTCTGGTACAAAGGTCATTCCGGTTCCAGTGCGAACCATTTCCTTCAGGGTCTCCAGGCTGGTCGCTCGAAAGTCGTCGGTGATTTGAATTGCTGATGTACCACAGAATTCAAGTGCTTGGTCTCTTAGACAGTGCCCTTCATCGAGTAACATTAAATCCGGCATCGGCGGATATGGTGTTTTTATTTCCGTAAGGCCTGCCAATAGATGTCCATTCGGCACTGCAAGGTAAAATGGCTCAGTAAAGATCACTTCGTGTGAGAACTGGGAGATCGGGATTGGCAGTGCCATGATTGCTAGGTCAAGTTGACCATTGGACAAGGCGTCGATGAGGTTCTCGGTCTTTTCTTCGAGTAAAAGTAACTTAAGCTTGGGTAGTTGTGCTCGAATTTCCGTGACGAGTTTGGGCAATAGGTAAGGTGCTAAGGTGGGGAATACGCCAATACGCAGCTGCCCGTCGAACGGATGTTCGTGGGTGTTAGCAATGTCATAGATTCGCTGTTCTGCTTGGGTGATTTCTCTCGCAACCTCGGCGATTGATTCGCCGAGTGGCGTCGGGTTAACCGTTCGATTGTTTCGTTCAAATAGGGTGATACCCAGGGTATCTTCCAGCTTTCGAATCTGACCACTCAGCGTCGGTTGGCTTACACCACAGCGCTTGGCCGCTTGACCAAAATGTTTCAGCTCAGTCACTGCCAAGAAGTACTTTAGGTCTCGTAAATTCACTGCAATTCTTTCCGTT
>JBMYRY010000241.1:0-4962 GCA_049602795.1 Bradymonadia bacterium | reverse complement strand
CTGATATCTGAAGCGAATGTTAGCCGAGGATAAACTCTCTGCACCCTGTCCGAAGAGTGCGTCGGTACCACCACTGCTTAGGTCGCCAGTTTCGTCAATTTCGGTAAGGGGAGGGTAGAATGGGGATGTTCCGGTACGCTTCTGGGGATCGAAGGTCCCTAAATCGAAGCCGTGAAACATGTCAGCTCTCATTCTCAAGTAACCCTCGTGGTCTATCCACGGATATCCCTTCTTTGGCGTTCGAAGCTCGGGAGAGTCCCAATTTGCTTGCAGTTTCTGTGATGTCGCGGGTTGAGCGGGCCTCGTTTTCTGCTGAAGAGCACCTTTGCTTGAAGGCGCCATGTTTTGAGATTTTTTAGCTTTTTTGGCGGCCTCTCGAGCTTTTAATGCTGCCTTCTTCGCTGCATCGTGTTGCCCTTCTTGATCGGCGTTTTGCGTGTCCGATTTCGGGGCTCTTGCCTCTTTCGTCGCTTGTTTGGACGTTGACGGTGAAGCCGCGTCTGGCTTTTCTACCTCTTGGGCTGAACTTGAGGAAACGAGTACCAGCGAAAGGGCAAAGCATACTCCCAGATTTCTGTGTGTAAACAAGTCTGTTCTCCCAACGGTTTTCCAAATCAATGCTGCCGCCGGAATCGGGTAGCATGGAGGCGACAGAAGGTCAATGAACATCAACCAGAACGCAGGCTTGTTCAGACCTAGGCTGTGACTGAGAGACGGCAAACACCGTCGAAGGTTTTCTTGATTTGATAATGCAGGTCATCGGAGGGTTGAATGCGGTGCTGCAGTCGAATCACCACATCGCAGGCGCCGGCATCCTCCGGCGTGCTCAGCCGCAGTCGTACCTCCGTGTTTCCTTCATTTGAGGGATGGCTTAATAGGCTCGCGAGCCGTTCAATACGTGCCTCAGTGACTCGATTTGCTTCGAGAGCAATTTCCACCGCCTTGGTTTTAGTTGCTCGGATTTCGTGGAGCGAAATGACATCAGGCTCATCGGCAGGAAAGGTGTTTGACGGTCTGCGTTTGTTCCGTCCAAGCCGGACGGAAATCCTGGTTCGGTCCTCATCTTTGTCAATTCTCACTCTTCCCGTTACGAGAAAAGGAGCATCGCCGGTCAGAAGCTCTTCATGTTTGTCAAAGTCATCACCCATCGCGACGATTTCCACTTCGCCTGTAAGGTCTTCGAACTGAATGATCGCCATTCTTCCGTTGCCATTTTTAAAGGGGCGGACCCGGACGTTGGTTTGAATGCCCCCAAGACGAACTTCCTCAAAATTTTTGAGCTTTGCCAAAGCCTCTACGCTGGTTGAGGCATATTTGCGAATCAGGGTTGCAAACCGATTCAGGGGATGACCTGAAACGTAAACCCCTAGGGTAGACTTTTCATGAGCCAGGCGTACCTGTTCAGACCATTCTTCGACACGCTCAATATGCGGTGGGAGTTCGGTATCGCTCTGACCGGTCTCAGGCGTCTCAAGCATCCCGAACAGCGATGATTGACCCGTCGAACGATCCCGTTGAGTTTTTTGAGCCCGCTCTAGAGCTACATCGATGGCTTCGAACATTCGTGCTCGAGGCAATTCAAAACAATCGCAGGCACCGGCCTTAACCAGCGCCTCTAAGGTTTTCCTGTTCATGCGCTTGAGATCTACGCGTTCGCAGAAGTCGAATAGATTCTTGAAGGGACCGTCTGCTTGACGTGCCTCTACAATTGCCTCTACAGCCGTTGTACCGACGCCTTTAACGCCGCCCATCCCAAAGAGGAGCTTGCCATCGGTCGAGTCAAAATAGACCCCGCTCTTTGCTACGCAGGGTGGCAGGACTTCTACACCAACTTTTCTGGCACTTCGAATGCCTTTCGCGACCTTGTCTGCATTATCACGGTCATTTGTAAGCACCGCAGCCATAAATTCGACCTTGTGGTGGGCCTTCAAATACCCGGTTTGGTAGGTCAGCAATGCATAGGCTGCTGAGTGAGATTTGTTAAAGCCGTATTCAGCGAACTTCTCCATCAAATCAAAGATTTCAGTGGCCTGCTCTTTGGGGACATCCCTTTCGCCCGCACCTTGGACAAAGACTTCGCGTTGAGCAGCCATGACGTCGAGTTTTTTCTTACCCATCGCACGTCGCAGAAGGTCTGCGGCGCCAAGAGTAAAGCCTGCAAGAACCTGGGCGATTTGCATAACCTGTTCTTGGTAAACAATGACGCCGTAGGTTTCCTTCAGAATACCTTCAAGACTAGGATGAGGGTATTCAATGCGTTGCCTGCCGTGCTTACGCGCAATGAAATCGTCGAGCATACCGGAGTTTAATGGACCGGGACGATACAACGCTACAGCCGCCACAATATCTTCGAATTTATCGGGTTTGAGTTTCTTTAATAGTTCTTGGAAGCCACTTGATTCCAACTGAAAAACGCCCTCGGTGTCGCCTTTGCTGATGAGCTTGTATACCGCCTTGTCGTCCAAAGAATGAGCGGATAGCATGACCTTGGTATCATCTGGTCGGTCACGATTGACGAGTTTTAGGGCATCGTCGATTACGGTGAGTGTCTTTAGTCCGAGGAAGTCAAATTTAACGAGCCCGGCGAGTTCAACCTCATCCTTGGCGAATTGAGTAATCAATTCCCCATTTACACCGCGAAAAATTGGACAGTATTCCCAGAGTGGTTTGTCGCCAATCACCACGCCAGCCGCATGCATACCGGTTGTGCGAAACAGACCTTCTAGCCGAATGGCAATATCGATTAGGTCTCTGACTCGATCATCATCATCATAGAACTGTCGAAGTCTCGGTTCTTGAGCCAGCGCTTCTTCCAAGCGGATCCCAAGAACGTCTGGGACCAACTTGCTTAATCGGTCGGTCTCCGAAAAGTTAAAGCCCATTACTCGTCCAACGTCCCGAATCACGCCTTTGGCTTTGAGACTACCAAAAGTGGCAATCTGCCCCACATTCATCTCACCGTAGCGATTCGTCACGTAATCAATGACCTCGCCTCGTCGATTCATGCAGAAGTCGATATCAAAGTCGGGCATTGAAACGCGTTCTGGGTTGAGAAATCGTTCGAAGAGGAGACCGTAGGGAATTGGATCGAGGTCCGTGATGCTCAGAGCGTACGCAACTAACGAGCCTGCCCCTGAACCTCGACCTGGTCCCACTGGAATATCTTCCTCTTTCGCCCAGTTGATGAAGTCTTGGACGATGAGGAAGTAGCCGCTAAAGCCCATGGATTGAATGATGCCGATTTCTTCTTCGAGTCGTGCGTTGTAAACCTCAAGATCGTAGGTGGTATTGTTCTCATCGAGTTCCTTGAGTCGAAGCGCTAACCCTTGCCAAGACTTTTCCGCAAGAAAGGAGTCAATATCGTGTTCCTCTGGTACTTCGAATTGAGGTAAATACACTTCTCCAAGCGACAACTCGACATTGCACATCTCACTGATGGTTACTGTGTTTTCGAGCGCATCCGCAAATGAATCGCCGAGTTGAGACCACATCTCGTCCGGTGGTTTCAGCCAGTATGCATTCACATCATGACGTGGGCGTCGTGGATCATCGAGGGTGCGCCCATGGCCGATGCACATTAACACTTCGTGGGCTCGAGCATCCTGTTTGTCGAGATAATACACATTGTTCGTCGCCACGAGAGGCAAACCATTCGCGTGTCCGAAGTCTCTGTAGCTACGATTGATGTCCGTTTGAATTTTTGTGTCGTCCGGGATGATCTCAAGATAGAACTGATCAAGCGAGTTCTTTAGCGAATCCGCCCATTGAGTAGCCTCTTGATTGCGACCAGCGATTAGAGCCCTCGCAATGGGTGAGCGTCGATCGCCACTGAGCCCGATCAAACCAGTGCCATATCGGTTTAGCATCTCGAGATCTATATGGGGGGTGCCATGTTGCAGCCCTTCCAAGTATCCCATGCTAATTAACTCTCGCAAATTGCCATAGCCCTGCTGGTCCTTGGCAAGCAGCACGATGCGATCGTCATGATCCCCTGAAATTTGCTGACACGATTGTACAAGCTTAACTTCAGTGCCGAAGATCGGCTTGAGTTGCGCTTTTTTCGCTTTGAGTTGGAAGTCTACAGCACCAAACATGTTGTGTTCGTCGGTAATAGCGACGCTTGACATGCCGTACTCTCCAACGCGTTTCAGTAAGTCCTTCATGGACACAGCGCCGTTAAGGAGACTGTATTGACTATGGGTATGCAGATGAACGAACGGTTTCATACGAATTCGACGCCTTATGGATTGACCAATGTAGAGTGGGTGAAGGCTGTAGGCGCGTCTAGGTTAGGATTGCTTATTAATCCGAAGCCGTAGTTCTTTACCGGTTTTAAAGAACGGTGCACGTTTTGCTGCGACCGACACCATTGCGCCAGTCTTCGGGTTTCTCCCGGTGTATGCGTCATATGTTCGCACTTCGAAGGAGCCGAATCCTCGGATTTCAACTCTGTCTCCATGCTCAAGAGCGTTGCTCATTGTGCCGAAGACCGCGTTCACAACCATTTCCGCACGTTTGAGATTAAAATCTTCTCTCTGAGCGATGATCTCGATCAATTCCCCTTTGGTCACTGTCGATGTCCCCTTTGCTTCACTATCTAATCTACATCATCGATCCATTCAGCGCCTTTGGCAAGACTGGATCGTAACCAATTCAAAAAAAGATCTGGAGTGCCTAAAAAATGTCCATCTCTCCGGTCGAGGTCCTCACCTAGCGTTTAGGTCCACTTTTCCAAAAGCTGGAAGCAGCTTTAGTCACCGTATTTGCTGCTTGCCAGGCGGTCAAGGCATCGCTTTCAATCCCTAAACCGGGTAGCACCCAATCGCCTACTGCATGGGCATTCTTAAAAACTGAATCAGGCGCGACATGGTAGAGTCCAAATTGGTCAATGCGCTCAGGCCCAGCCACAGGCGTAGTGTTTGTCTCCGTTTGGTCTTTAAACAAAGATCCGAAGAGTTGTCT